>QHWL01000115.1 GCA_003222555.1 Acidobacteriota bacterium
CGCGCGACCCTCGAGGCACTGCCCGAGGTGGTGGCCGAAGTCGGCAACCGCATTCCTGTGTTCGTCGATGGCGGCTTTCGGCGCGGCACCGATGTGTTCAAGGCCCTCGCGCTCGGCGCCAAGGCCGTGGGGATCGGGCGCCCCATGCTGTGGGGATTGGGCGCGTTCGGCCAGCCGGGCGTCGATCGCGTGCTCGAAATTCTGCAGGGCGAGCTGAAACTGGCCATGGGCAATTGCGGCACGCAGACGGTGGCCGACATCACCCGCGCCTACGTCGCCACGCCGGAGTGGAAAAGCTAAATGCCGTTCTCACCTGAAAAAACGCGACGTTAAACGCAGAGCACGCAGAGACATCCTTAAGGCGGAAGATTGGAACCGAGAACGCCGTGCGCATTTACCGTCTTCGGTAGGCGACGTACGTAGTGTCCGGCTTTAGAGTCTGTGGACAAATCACGTTCAACGCCGAGGCCGCCGAGAAGAAATGCTTTAGGGATTTCTCCGCGTGCTCTGCGAGCTCTGCGTTCAAACGTCGTATTTTTTCACCGGCTCTTTAGCCGGACGGTCGCGTGGCGATTCTGTCGCTATTGGCAGGAGCCGTCGAGCGACCGGACGCGCGTCACGCGAAACGCCGGCAACTGGACGCTCCCCGTGCCGCTATTGGCTCCGCCGGGCATATTCGCGATGGCGGCTTTCGCGGGATCGATGGCACCCGCCTGAGCCGCCGTGTTGGGAGAAGGGAAAAGACCGCCGCGGACGGTGACGCGGCGATCATCGGGTCGTCCGACAATCTCGACGCGCTGGCCGTTGTACTTGCGCAGACTCACACCGCTCACGCGATACTTGGCGCCCGTGTCGGCATCGGCGAACGTGAACGTACCCGGCGTCGCGACATCCCGGCTGACGCAGCCGCTCAGCGTGAGCGGAGTCGTGTTCGTTGTAGCGGCCGTCGGAGGGGAAGTGGTCTGCATCGCGAACATCATCGTCACGAACGTGCTGAGCAAATAGCTGGACATGACCGTCCTCCGTCAGAGCCGCATCGTGACCGCGCTTTTCGGCTGCACGATGATCGATCCAATCATACCGGCGACTCTAGCACACCATTCACCGCTTCGTGCATTTCGTGTCTTCGTGAGGAGCTCATCGCTCCCAGAGTTGGAGTTCATGGATCGACCAGAAGAAACTGTGCGTCGTCGACGTCTGGCGCAGCCGGACGGCGCGCACGTGGCTCGCGGGGATGACGATGTCGACCGACGGATACTCCGCATTCGCCACGAGCCCTTGCACGAACTGCGGAAGGACAGGTCCCTCGTACACCGTCCTGGTGCCTGAATCGTCCGTCACGTCAACGCCGAGGCCGCGCGGGTAATCGCCGAAGCTGCGCTCGGCCAGAGTGAAGCTGATCATCGAAATGTCGCGGCTGCGGTCGAGTTGCAGGTGAATCCATTCGTTCCCGGTCTGCGGCGCGCCCGTCAGCCATCGTGAATCGGGATCGCCATCGAAGGCGAACGGCAAACGCTCGGCTCCATCCGACGCCGTCACCCGCATCGTGGACGGCGGGACGCGCCGCAGATCGCTGGGACGGCGCGGCAGCGGCTCGTAGGGCAGCGTGAGGACGACGGTGCTGCCGAAGTCCCGGACGGCGATCACGCGTTCCGGATGTGTCTGGGTGGTTTGCATCAACGCGTCGTATATCGTGCGGTCCTCGAAGTCGGCCGGGTGCGCAACGACGTACCGCACGCCGATGGCGCTCGCCATCGCGAGCGCGGCGTCGAGATGGTCGACGTCTTGAAGCGGAGAGTGGCCGCCACCCAGATACCGCAAGAGCGGCGACAAATAGCCGCTGTGTCCGTTGACCACCGGGTGTCCGTGGACGAGCGTCATGTACTCGTACAGGAACTCGCGCGCAGGTATCTCGAGCGACAAGGGCAGCTCCAACGCGCCGCCAGCCGGCAGAGTGCGCAGGTAATCGTACGCGCCACGGTCCCGTGGATCGCCGGCCGGATCGAAGGCAGCCACCGGCATGGGTGCCATCCACCCCTCGGCGATGACGGCGATGAGCATCGCCATCGCCACCGGTACCCGCCGCCTGGCCCCAACGCGGTGGAGCACCGAGGCCGCGCCAAACGCGGCGAGCACGCCGAGGGCGAGCATCAGCACCATCGCCAGTCGCGCCGGAGCGCGCAAACCGTCCAGCCCGGGCACGACCGCGAGCAACAAACGGTAGGGCCCGGGGAACGGGAGCCGATGTCCCCAGGCGGTCGGCTCAGGGCCAAACGACAACAGGAACCCGACGCAGGCGATCGCCGCATAGACGACCACCATCGTCGTCGGCCGCCGAGCGCCAGAGACGGCGACGATGCCGAGAACGATCGCGACGAGACCAGGAAACAACTCGTGATCCGACCCACCGGCTGGGAGCAGGCGCCAAATCGCGAGCTGGTGCGGCGCGCTCACAAAATCTCGGAGGTCGGCGCTGAAGTGCGTGATGTCCTCCATCGAACGGCGCATCGCGTGCTGCTGGCGGTTCCAGTAGTACGCCCGCGCGACGGGCACAATGGAGGCGATAAGAAGGACTGCGACGACTGCTCCCTGCACGAACATTCGCCGGGCCGGGACGTGCGTGTGGCGCAGTTCCGCGATGCCGACCAACGCGAGCGGCAGTAACGCGAAGTACATGAAGTAGCTGGCCGTCAACCCCTGGAGCAGGAAGCACCCGCCCGAGACGATTGCGAATCTCCAGGCGCCGGTGGCGAAGTATCGGTGCAGCGCCCAGAGGCTCAGTGGCAGCCATCCCGTCATGAGCCACTGCAGGTGGGGAGTGTGTGAGATGCGCAACGGCGCGAATGTATAGACTGCCGCCGCGATGACAGCGGCGTCCGCCCGGCCGGTGAGCGATCGCGCGAGCACGTACATGCCGCCCGCCGACAACACCCACGACCCGATGAACGCGACGTTGTAAGTCAGCACAGGGTTGCCGGTGAGCCACTGGACAGGCGCAGTGAATATCGCGATGCCGATGAGGTGATCCGAATAAGTCAGGGTGTGGGGATAGGGGAAGAAGTTCGGTGCGTCCCACAGCCTCTCGATGCCGTGCCGAAAGCGAGCAGCGTCCCAGGCCAGGATCCAGGCGTTGAGCACCGGATCGCCGACATCGCTCGGCAGCTGATTGCCGATCGCCGCAATCAACGGGTAGGTCGCGACGATGGCAAGAAGGGTGAAGCCGGAGAAGACGAGCGCAGCTTCCACTGCGGCCGACGGGGCGCGGCGGAGAACCATCAGGTGGCCAGTGTATCCCGACGATGCACTGGGTAACCCGTGAACCCGAGGCTGCTCGGATGGGCGTTTCGGTCGGCTGCGCCAGGGATTTGTGACATTAGCTTGTCATCACGAAGCCACGAAGATCACAAGGACACACGAAAACTATGAAGGTTTCGAGTCTCTTCGTGCGCGTCGTGAAGCCGTGATAACGTGGCGTCGCCGCCATTATAATAGGTAGCTTCCGCGTCGTTGAGTCGCTCGCGCTCACAGTGTGCAACCGAGAACGGCAGAGCCGCCGTGGCGCGCGCTCGAGTGTGCGTGACCAAGACCGCAGCGCGTCAGGTTCACACTGCCGGATCCCCGAAGGTCCGGCCTACTGTTGCATTGAGAGAGGAACAGAAATGAAACCCTCATGGCGAAGCTGGCTCGCGGGTTCGGTGATCGCAGCCGGAATGGTTTCGAGCGGCAGGACCGGCGGCATGGAAACCGCTGCGGTTCTCGCACAGGGCGCGGGCGCGCTCGTGACCGGCGCCGAAGTGCACATGAAATTCGACTACGACGTGGCGGTGCCCATGTCGGACGGCGTAGTGCTGCGGGCGAATGTTTTTCGGCCCGACGATGCTGCCGCGCACCCGGTGATCATCACGATGTCGCCCTACGGCAAGGACTACGATTTCAAGGTGTCGTCCGCGCCGCAATGGCGGTTCCTCACCGGTAAGTATCCGACGACGCTGTGCGCCCGTTCGAGCTGCACGCATTGGGTCTGGGAGACGGTCGATCCCGAGCTTTGGGTTCCCGATGGCTATGCGATTGTCCGCGTCGATGCACGCGGCTCGGGCCGTTCGCCGGGCGTGGCCGACCATCTCTCGACGCGGCAGGCGACCGACTACGCCGAGGCGATAGAGTGGGCCGGCGTGCAACCTTGGAGCAGCGGTAAGGTCGGAACGCTGGGCATCTCCTACTACTCGTGGATGTCGTGGCTCGCGGCGGCGCAGAACCCGAAGCATCTTGCCGCGACGCTCGTCTGGGAAGGGGCCAGCGATTGGTACCGTGAGATCGCCTACCACGGCGGCATCATGGTCGATCGGCCGTTCGGCGTGAGCGGCTATCCCAACCAGCACGGTCTGCCGCAGGGTCAGTACGTGAGCGCGTCGACGAAGGCGCTCATGGGACCGGAGCGTGGGAACGGCCCCGAGGTGCTGAGCGAAAACGAGCTCATGCTCAACCGGGTCGACACGAACGCCGCCTTCAAAGCGCATCCGTTGAACGACAGCTTCTACCGCGCGCGCACGCCGAACCTCGCCAACATCAAAGTGCCGATCCTGATGGCCGGCAATTGGGGCGGTCATGGCCTGCACGGGCGGGGCGAGCCGGAAGCCTACAACCGCGTGGCCACGCCGGCCAAGGACAAGTGGCTCGAAATGCACGTGGGCGAGCACTGGGAGGAGTTCTACATCGACTCGGGCGTCAAACTGCAGAAGGCGTTCTTGGGTCACTATCTAAAGGGCCTCGACAACGGTTGGGACAAGCAGCCGCACGTGCAGGTGGAAATCCGCACACCCAGCAGTATGAAGAAGCGCATGGAACAGGAGTACCCGCTCGCGCGCACGGAATTCACCAATTTGTACCTCGACGCGACTGGAGCCGAGGGCCGCAAGCGGATTGCCGCGGCCAATCCAGACGCCGGCGGACGAGTGAGCTACGAACCGATGCGCGGCGTTGGCGCGCAGTTCCTCACCGAGCCGATGCCGCAGGATATGGAGATCCTCGGCCCTGTCTCGGCGCGGCTGTGGATATCCTCGGTGTCTCGGGACGCGGATCTCTTCGTCGCGTTGCACGCGTACGATCCTGCCGGCAAGGAAATCACATTCCAGGGCGCTAACGATCCGCGCGGGCCGGTGTCGCACGGCTGGCTGCGTGCCTCGCACCGAAGAATCGATCCCAAGCTCTCATTGCCCGGCCGACCATGGCACACCCATGACGTCGTCCAGAAGCTGAACCCGGGACAGATCTATCCGGTGGATGTCGAGATTTGGCCCACCAGCATGGTGTTCCCGAAAGGCTACCGGCTTGGCCTGACCGTCGATGGGACCGACTA
>QHWL01000779.1:0-938 GCA_003222555.1 Acidobacteriota bacterium
AGATCACCGGGTCGGCTCGATTGGCCTCATGGGCTGCTTCAGCTTTTATCCCGGCAAGAACCTTGGCGCCTGCGGCGAGGGCGGCATGGTCGTGACGAACGACCCCGAGTGCGCCAAGAAAGTGCGAATGCTGCGGGACTGGGGCCAGGACCGGAAATACCACCACGTGCTGAAAGGGTTCAACTACCGGATGGAGGGCCTTCAAGGCAGCATCCTGCGGGTCAAACTGCGTCACCTCGACGGCTGGACCGAGGCGCGCCGCACCCATGCGCGCGGCTACGATTCGCTGTTGGCGGACGCCGGCCTGGTCACCCCGACCGAGAGTCCGTGGGCGCGCCACGTATATCACGTCTACGCCGTCAGAACGCGCGAGCGCGACGCTTTGCAGCGGACCCTGCATGCCAACGGGGTGCAAACGGGCATCCACTACCCGGTCCCGGTGCATCTCCAGCCGGCGTATGCCGATCTGGGGTATCGGGCGGGTCAGTTCCCGCATGCAGAACGTGCGGCCGACGAGGTGTTGTCGCTCCCGATGTACCCCGAGTTGTCACGCACGCAGCGTGAAATGGTAGGCGCAGTGATGCGGAATGAAGCGTATGTCATCTGAAACACGGAGCCGGGGACGCGTGGTCAAAGCCGTTCACGGCCTGCAAACCCGGTCGCTCCTGCCACCGTTTGTCGGCGGTCTCACTGAATGGTTGCGCGACGAGTTCGCGTACGAACGTCTGGTCGACCTCTACGGCCGCTATGTGACCGGTGACGGCCCTCTCGAGGCGTTGATGCGCAGCGCCATCTGGTCTGCCGCCGCGAAGCGCGCTGGCCATGGCCTGCGGGTCGACGCCGGCGCGGGCTTCAAGCACCTCGATACGTGTCAGTTCGGCGAAGGGGTGTTCATCGGCGCCCAGAGCTACATCCAGGGCCGTTTTGATGGCAGCTGC
>QHWL01000779.1:998-2217 GCA_003222555.1 Acidobacteriota bacterium
TCGAAGACTACGTGGGGTGGGGCCCGGGCGCGAAGGTGCTCGGCTCGGCCCACACGGGGCTCCCGGCAGACATCCCGATCATCCAGACCGATCTCGAGATCAGGCCGGTGCGGATCGGGGCGTGGGCCGACATCGGCACCAACGCGGTCGTCTTGCCGGGCGTCACGATCGGCAAAGGAGCCATTGTCGGCGCAGGCGCGGTTGTCGCGGAAGACGTCCCGCCATTTGCGATTGCCGTCGGCGTACCTGCGCGAGTGCTGCGCTATCGCAGCGAGCGAACCTTATCGGCCGTGAGGTCGGCGCGGGTGGCGCGCCAAGCCGAAGGGTCTGGAGTGGCGTCATGAGAGATAAACGAATCCTGATCACGGGCGGCGCCGGCTTCATCGGCTCGCACATCGCCGACCAGCTGATCGCCGATCGTCCCGCCGAAATCCGGATTCTAGACAACTTCGTCCGGGGACGCCGCGAGAATCTCGCGTGGGCCATGGCCAACGGCCCCATCACCCTCGTCGAGGGCGACATCCGGGATCGTACGTCGGTGACAGAGGCCATGGACGGCATCGACCTGGTGTTTCATCAGGCAGCCATTCACATTACTCAGTGCGCCAAAGAGCCCCGTCTCGCGCTCGAGGTTATGGTCGACGGTACGTTCAACGTCCTCGAAGCGGCGGTCACGGCCGGTGTCCAGAAAGTGGTGGCCGCCTCCTCGGCATCCGTGTATGGCCTGGCCGATCACTTTCCCACGACAGAGCGGCACCACCCGTACAACAATCGGACGATCTACGGTGCCGCCAAGTGCTTCAATGAAGGGTTGCTCCGCAGCTTCAGCGAGATGTACGGATTGCGTTACGTTGCGCTCCGTTACTTCAATGTCTATGGGCCGCGGATGGACATGCACGGCGTCTATACCGAAGTGTTCATCCGCTGGATGGAGCGCATCGCCAGCGGGCTCCCTCCGGTGATGTTCGGAGACGGATTTCAGACGATGGACTTCGTGCACGTGGCGGACGTTGCGCGGGCGAACATTTACGCCGCGCGAGCGGCTGTCACCGACGAGGTCGTCAATGTGGCGAGCGGACACGAAACCAGTTTGAAGACGGTGGCCGAAACGCTGTTGAGGGCCATGGGGTCATCGCTGAGGCCCGAGCACGCGGCCGAACGGAAGGTCAATCCCGTTCCGCGGCGACTGGCCGACACCCGAAAGGGAAAAGCCCTGCTG
>QHWL01000116.1 GCA_003222555.1 Acidobacteriota bacterium
GATCTATACCACGGACTCTTTCGTTGGCACACCGGCGGGGATGGACGTCCGCGCGTCTCCTGTCGCGAGGAGAGGCCGGCGATGATCCCCTGCCCGACGACAGGTCGGCCGTTGCGCATCGCGACGATCGAATCCGAGACAACCGCGATCTGCCCCGCCTGCGCCAGTCAGGGACAAGGTGGCTTCGTGTCCTTTGACGGCGATCTTCGCATGGCGTACGCCTGCCCCCTGTGCTGTCAGCTGGTGTGGGTGCGGGGCGCCTAGTTCAGCCTCCGCGTTCGGCGAAAGCGTTCTCGTTCACGACCCCGCGATATTCGTGATCAGGTACTCCTCGACGTGTCCTCGCCGGGCGCTGTTGCTGTTGACCGCACGCCGCGCCGGCACACGCAGCGCCCGCAGGCCGGCGTCGCGGACCTCGCGGTCGGCATCGTAGAGGGCAGCAATCTCATCGGCCGTTGAGTTGCTCAACAGCACGTGGCATCTGCGACGCGCCAGCTCGATGATCATCGCTTGCAGCCGCCGCTGATCGGCAGCGGCGAAACGCGGCGCGGTGTACGACGTGAAGCTCGACGTTACGCTAAGCGGAGCGTACGGCGGATCGACGTAGAGGAAATCCTCCGCCTCCGCGAGGGTCCGCGCGATTTCGAACGATCCGCATTCCAGCCGGACCCGCTTTCCGGCCAGCGCGTGCGCGACGCGAAACAACTTCGGTCTATCGACGATTGTCGGCCGATCGTAGCGGCCCGCGGGTACATTGAAGTCACCGCGCGCGTTCACGCGAAACAGCCCGTTGAACCCGGTACGATTGAGATAGATGAGCATCGCGGCGAGATCGGGCGTATAGGCGATGCGCCCGGTGGCGCTGCGCAAGCCTTCGCGAAGCGGGTTGAACTGGCGATCGCGGACCCTGTAATAATGCCGATGTCCGTCGCGTGCGTGCGCGGCCGCGAGCTCGTCGAGCGCCTCCGCCACTCTCTCCGGTGAGTCGCGCACCGCCTCATAGCAGCCAATCAGATCCGCATTCGAATCAATCAGCACGACGTCGCGATCGAGGAGACGGCCGGCGCTGTGCAGATCGAAGAACACCGCGCCGCTGCCGAAGAAGGGCTCGATGTAGCGGCCGAAGTCCTGTGGATAAAACCGACGCAGGTGGGGCAGGAGCTGGCGCTTGCCGCCCACCCATTTCAACAAGGGTCGGACGGGGACGGTGGGAATTGCTGATTGCTGATTGCTGATTGCTGATTTTCTCAAGTCAACTCTCGTTCCGCCCACCACCAGATGCCGAGCGCGGTCACCAGGAGCGCCGTCGCACCGGCGTACAGCGGCACCGTCGGCGCGACGCGCCTCGCCAGTGTCACCAAGCCGGTGCCCAGCAGAGCGACGGCGTCGTTGCTCACGGCGACCAGGCCGCTGCGGTGCAACACGAGCCACACGCTCCCAAGAATGGCCAGCAAGACCAGGCCGAGGGTGACGTTGAAGCCCAGGTCGAGGAACTGTTCGGTCCGCCATCGCGCGCGGCGCACGCGCGCCATCGTGCGCGAGGTGAACTGCGCTGGCGCGCGAGGCATCGGACGCGCCTGAAGTATCTGCTCCAGCCGGCGCGCGTCCTCGAGCGCCGCGGCGCAGTGGGGACACGACGCCAGGTGAGCGGCGATGCGATCGTCAGGCGTGAGCTCGCCCGCGGCAATCGGTTCGAGGGCGTCGAGGACTTCAGTACAAAGCATGCTGGTTCTGGGTTCTCGGTTCTGGGTTCTGGGTTCGGTGCGAGGTTCTAGGTTCTGGGTGCGGGTGCGTAATGCGGAATCCGGCCAGCGCGTTTTCGCGTGCGAACCCCGAACCAGGAACCCCGAACCGAACCCAGCACCTCGAACGCAGAACCCAGAACCATATCGTTATCGTTATCATTTACTTCAGCTCCGTTTCCAACATCCGCCGGAGCTGCTGCTTCGCGCGATACAGCTGGGTCTTCACAGTGCCCAGCGGAAGCTGCAGCGCCTCGGCGAGCTCTTCGTATCGCGCGCCGTCAAGGTAGTGCGCGGCGATGAGGAGCCGGTAGTTCGCGGGCAGGCGGACGATGGCTTTCTCCAGGCGGTCCCTCAGCTCGAGATCGCTGAATCGCCGATCCGACACCGACGGCATCGATCGCCCGCTCATGCGATCGTCGTCAAGCGAGACCATCGCCTCCCGAGGCGCCTGATCTTGGGCGCACACGTTCGCGACGATGCGATAAATCCATGTGGACAAACGCGCTTCTCCGCGGAAGTAGGGCAGTCCACGGTGGATCCGCAGGAACACGTCCTGGGCCAGGTCTTCGGCCCGCGACCGATCCTGCACTGTGCGGGCAATCAATCCGAACACCAGATCCTTGAAGCGGTCGACCAGCTCCTCAAACGCGCGCTCATCGCCCAAACGGCAGCGCTCGACGAGCTCGCGCTCGTTGACAACTTGCATCCGCCAAAGTATTAGAGCATGCCGATCAGCAGATTGTTTCAGTGAAACATTCCTGCCGCCGGACCGGTCTAATCACTTCAGGTTGGTAAAACGGGAGGCGCGATGGATCCTGGCGTGATTGGGGTGTTTGTCCCGATTGTCGCGATTGTGGGCGGAATCACGTTAGCTGCCATCAAGACCATGGCCAAAGCGCGCATCCGCGAGCTCCAGATCCGCGAGCGGATCGCGATGATCGAGAAAGGATTGGTCCCTCCGCCCGAGGTGGATCCGAGCGGCTTCGATCTTGCGATGGACAGGCACGAGCGCGCCGATTGGACAGCCGGCGCACCCAGGCACCGCCGGGCAGGAATCACGCTCATGGGCGTCGGGTTCGGCTTGATGGTCTTGATTGCGTTCGCAGGCCACGACCGCTCGTCGGCCCTCGGCGTCGGCGGGTTTCTCGTGGTGCTCGGCGCTGCGTTTTTCATCAACAGTCTCTTCGAGCTCCGGCAGCCGCCGCCCACGCCGTCCGGACCAAACCAACTGCCCCCGCCTCCGCCTGCCGGATCCTGATTGATACACCGGCCATTAGCCGATAACAAGTTAGACAGCGTAGCGGCCGAAATTGCGGCCGTAAACTACTGATACAACTGTTTTTATACGACTGTCCTGGAGCCTCAAGCTGTGAGCGGCCAGGCTGCAGTGTGTATCGGCTTGGATCGACATACGTGTCGATATTGACACAGTATGTCTCTTAAGTCATAATAAGTCGTTTATTGGCAGTGTGTGGACCGGCCCTGCTCTTGCCACGCTCTGACGGTTGTCTGTAAGTGACGGGGCGGAGCTCTCTCTAGCTTCTCCTTGCATTACGCGGCCCATTGTTATGGTCATGCCGGATACGTTGATGCGAGCCGGTGCTCGGGCAGCTCGGTTCGACCGCCCCGTAGCGGGCGCGCTGGAACTGGATGGCGGTTCCGCAGCGATCTTGCGCGTTCAGGAGCTGGCGCGGCGGGCGGCGGTTGTTGAGAGCGGCGTCCTGCTCGTCGCCGATCGCGGCTGCGCTGTCGAGGCGGTTGCTCGCGAGCTGCACGAGCGCGGGCGTTCGCCGACTGCGCCTTACCTCGTCGTCGACTGCGCCGTTGGCGATCATCTCCACGTCGCGCGGCACCTCTTCGGCGAGGTCGCCGATCATACGCCGTCCGACCTCGAGTCCATCACCGCCGACAGCCGGATTGCCGCGGCGCGCGGGGGAACGTTGTTCCTGCAGGACATCACCGAGTTGTCCACAGCCGTGCAGGCCCGGCTCGCGCGCGTGGTTCGCGACGGTGAGGTGCGGATCGACGGTGAGCCGGCCGCGATCGGACTGCGTCTGATGGCAAGCGCTCCGCCGAGCATCGACGCGGATGTGCGCGAGAATCGGTTTCGCGCCGATTTGTATCGCCGGCTGGCGGCGTCGAGGATTGACTTGCCGCCGCTTGGCGACCGGGCGGAGGACGTGCCGGCTCTCGCCGTGCGTCTGCTCGAAGAGCTGTGCGCGGAGCGGTCTCTTCCGGCGCGAAGCTTCACGCCGACCGCGCTCGCGCTGCTCGCCGCGCTCACGTGGCCCGGTAACCTCGCCGAGTTGCGTGGCGTGATCGAGCGGGTCGTTGCCGACGCGCATCACGACGTGATTCAAATCGAAGACCTGCTGCCGGCGCTTCGTCTGGATCGCGTGCCGGCGCCGTTTGCGCCCGCGGGCAGCCTGCGCGAAGCGCGGCTTCGTTTCGAGCGCGAGTACATCGCGGCCGTCCTGCAGCACCATGGATGGCGGGCGGCGGAAGCCGCCCATACGCTCGGTATTCAACGTCCGAACTTGTACCGGAAGACACGTCAGCTCGGGATTCCGCTCGCCAAGGTTTCCGATAGCGTTTGAATGAAAGCGAATCTGCCATGACATTTCTGCTAGCGCTCCTGTTGGTCTTTCACCTGGCGCCGCAGCGGGCCGCCCCGCAGACGCCCGCTCCGAAGGTTCCGGCTGCGCCGAAGTCCCAGCCGCCGGTTCCCGTCCCCAGCGCGACCAGCTATGTAATCGGTTCGCAGGACCAGCTCAAGATCACCGTGTTCGACGAGCCGGACCTCTCGACCAATTACCGCGTCGATGCCGATGGGATGATCACGTTTCCGCTCATCGGGAGAGTGCCGGCGCGCGGGTTGACGCTGAGCGAGTTCCAGGACCGCCTCATCGGCCGGCTGGCCGCCGGCTACCTCCGGAACCCGCAGGTGCGCGTCGAGATCGATCAGTACAAGAGCCAGAGCATTTTCGTAATCGGCGAGGTCCGATCGCCGGGGAAGATCATGATGAGCGGAGCCATATCGCTCATCGAGGCGCTCGCGGTGGCCGGTTCACCGACGTCGACGGCGAGCAACGAGCTGGTGGTCGTCCACCCGAAACGTCCGACGGCCGAGGGATCCCCGACCCTGCCCGGAGACGATCGGGATGCCGAGACGACGCGCGTGAACATCAAAGACCTGCAGGTCGGCAAGGCCGGCCAGAATATCGTGCTGCAGGATGGCGACACCATTTTCGTCCCGAAAGCGCAGACGTTCTACATCACCGGCCAGGTGAGGAATCCCGGATCGTATGTGCTGGATCCCGGAATGACGGTGCTCCAGGCCGTTTCGCTGGCCGGCGGCTTGACCGAACGCGGATCCGATCGCGGCATGAAAATCATCCGGATCACCGACAACAAGCGGCACGAACTCGACGTGAAGGAGACCGACAGCGTCCTGCCGAACGACACGATACAGATTCGCCAGAAGTTCTTCTAACAATCAACAATGTGCGGTCTTGCAGGCGTGGTCCGGCGCGGCGGCCCGGTGGCCGTCGATCCGTACGGGCTGGCGGACGCGCTGTCTGCGGCGCTCGCGCATCGGGGCCCCGACGGCCGCGGCTGCTGGTTGTCGTCCGACCGCGATGCGCTCCTGGTGCATCGTCGCCTCGCCATCATCGATCCCGGTCCTGACGGCGCGCAGCCGATGGCGACCGACGACGGCCGGTGGCGGATCGTGTTCAACGGCGAGGTGTACAACTATCGCCAGCTCCGACGGGAGCTCGAATCGTCGGGCGAACGGTTCCACACCGCGAGCGATACCGAGGTCCTTCTGCGGCTGCTCGCGAGCCAAGGTCCCGCCGCGCTGTCGCGCGTCCGCGGCATGTTCGCGCTCGCGTGCTGGGATGCCCACGCCCATTCGTTGCTCCTGGCGCGCGATCGCTTCGGCATCAAACCGCTGTACGTCGCACTCGCCGAGGGCCGAATCGCGTTCGCCTCCGAGCTCGGCGCCCTGCGCGCGGCGCGACTCGTCGACGACGGACCGGCGGCGGCAGGCGTGCTCGCGTTCCTGTCGTGGGGCAGCGTTCCGCCTCCACTGACGTGGCGGCGCGGCGTCGAGATGCTGGCGCCCGGCACATGGTGGCAATGGGGACAGGACGGCCGCGACCAGCGGGGCGCGTTCGCCGACACGCGCGACGCGTATCGAGGGGATCGACGCGAGGCGCAGCCGCAAGACGCCTTTCGCGACGCCGTGAGCCACGCCGTGCGCGACACCGTACGCGCGCACCTGGTCGCCGATGTGCCGGTCGGTGTGTTTCTCTCGGGCGGCATCGATTCGTCCGCCATCGTGTCGGCGGCGCGCTCGATTGGCGCGACGAGTCTTCAAACCTTTACGGTCGCCTTCGACGACCTGTCGTCGGAGAGCCGGTTTGCGCGACGCGTGGCTTCGGCCTTCGGCACGACGCATCACGAGCTGCGTCTCGAAGCGCTGCACGTCGTCGACGACCTGCCGCGCATCCTCGCGCACCTCGATCAGCCGACGATCGACGGTGTGAACTCCTTCTACGTCTCGAAAGCGGTCGCGGCGACCGGCATCAAGACCGTGTTGTCCGGCACGGGCGGAGACGAGCTGTTCGGCGGCTATCCGTCGTTCACCCGCCTGCCGCGCGCGATGGTCATCGCGCGCGCGGCGGGATCACTTCTGCCTGCCGTCGCGCCGCTCGTGGCGATGGCGCTCCCGGCGCGATTGCGGCCGCGTTGGCGTCGTTTCGCGGTGTCCAACGGCAGGCTCGGCGAAGCGTACCGCGCGCAACGGGCTTTCCTGCTCCCCGAGGAAGTAGACGCGATCGCCGGCCCCGCGCTGCGCGACGACGAGGCGGCGTGGCGCGATGCAGTCGAGGAGGTGGGCGCGGTCGAGCAATCGCTTTTCTCGTCGAGCGGCGCCGAGACGCGCGAGGCGAGCATTGCGCGGCTCGAGACCCGGCTGTATCTGTGCGCGCAGCTTCTACGCGACATCGACGTGATGGGCATGGCGCACGGCCTGGAAATCCGAGTGCCATTCGTGGATCACGAGCTTCTTGGGGCGGTGTGGCCCCGGTTGGGACGTCACCGTTCGCTCCTCCGTCGCAAGCGGCTGCTGTTCAGCACTCTCGATCGCCCGCTGCCAGCCGAGATCGTTCGGCGATCCAAGCAAGGGTTTACGCTGCCCTTCGCCAGCTGGATTGGCGGAGAGCTCGAGCCGTTCGTCCGCGACGGGATGCGTCAGCTCGCCGCCCAACGCTGGGTCACGCCGGAGGCGCCGGATCGCGTGTGGGGGGCCTGGAAATCGGGACTCGTCCACTGGACCCGGCCGTGGGGCCTGTCGGTGCTCGGGCATTTTCTGAGCCCCTCGTGAACCCGCGCGCGATCGCCAAGCAAGCTCTGCTCAAGACGGTCGGAGTGGCGACCCGGCGACATCCGGTCCTGCTGCCGCAAGCGGCCGCCGACGAGGCGAACCTGCTGGAAGTCGTCGCGCCGTACCGCGTCACGAACGGCGAGCTGGTCGTGACAATCCGCGAGCGCCGCACCGGTATGCTGACCGCAACATTGCTCACTCCGCAGCGACCCAATTCGCTGCGACTTCTCTGGCGCTCGGCGCCTCTCCGATACGATGGACCTTCGATATTGCGCCTCAACCTCAGCGACGGTACCGTGCGATTGGCCGAGCGGCCGTCGGGCGAAGTGCCGGTGCCGCTGCCGTCGCGTCGCTTCTGCTGGTCACTCGAGTTACAGCCGAGTGAGGAGAGCGGCCCTCGATCGCGCGTGACAGGGCACTACCTCCCGGGCACCGGCGTTGTCGACGGGACGTACTACTCTGGCGAGAACTACGTCGATTACGAGGCGGAAAGCGTCAGCACGCGCGAACTGGTTGTCGAGCTGGCGCGGCGATATCCGTTTCGAGGCCGAGCGCTCGAGATCGGCTGCGCGACGGGCGCTTTGCTCGAGGACCTGACGGCGGCCGGCTTCGATGCGCTGGGCGTGGACTACTCGGCGTGGGCGGTGGACCGCGCGCGGGAGCGCGTTGGCGCCGATCGAGTGTGGCAGGTCGACGTCGAGCGGGGGCGGCTCGCCTCGGTGCTGGGGCCGCGTGCGCCGTTCGGGGCGCTGATTATGCTCTCTGTGTTCGAGCACTTCGCCGATCCGTTCGCCGTTCTCGAGCGTCTGAGCGAGTTCGTCGAGCCGGGCGGTCGCTTGTTTCTGACGACGACCAACGCGGATGGCCTCGGCCACTGCATGTTCGGACCCGATTGGGAAGGATATTTCGATTGGACGCATCTCGGCGTGGACCTGGTCAGCGCCAAGTCCTTGCGTGAAGGATTCCCACGACTCGGGTGGCAGGTGGAGCAGCTCGAGACGACCGTGATCTGGGATGGCAACGCGGATCCCACCCACGCCACGCTGCGCGAATGGTGGGCGTCGGACGCGCGCTTTCGTCGTCTGCTCGTGGAACGCGACCTCGGCGACCTCATCACCTGCGTGGCGACCAAGCTGTGACTCCATGGCGGTTCGAATGGCGCCGCACCTGGGATGCGGTATGGGCGCCCGAGTTTGTGGCCGAATGGGAACGTCTTCTGTCGAGCAGTAC
>QHWL01000117.1 GCA_003222555.1 Acidobacteriota bacterium
TTTGTTTGTGAGATGAGTTTTTTACCGCGGAGACCGCAGAGATCGCGGAGTTTTCTTTTCTCGGCGTGCTCTGCGGGCTCGGCGGTCAAACGGTCATGAATCATCAGCTTTCGTTCATCTTATGAACCATTTACTCTCGTTCATCCTGTTCACGCCGCTTGTCGGGGCGCTGATCCTTCTGCTCGTCAACAGTCGCAACGAGGACGCCATCCGCTGGATCGCGAACCTCGTGGCGTTTGTCGGCTTCGTCATCTCGATCCCGTTGTGGTTCTTGTACAACCCGCAGAACGCCGACTTCCAGTTCGTCGAGCGCGCGACGTGGATTCCCTCGATCGGCGCCGAGTACTTTCTCGGCGTCGACGGCTTCAGCACGCTGCTGATCCTGCTGACGACACTGTCGGCGTGGACGGCGATTACCGAGCGGGTGAAGGAGTTCTACATCTTCCTGCTGGTGCTGCAGACCGGGATGCTGGGCGCGTTCATGTCGCTCGACTTTTTGCTGTTCTTCCTGTTCTGGGAAGTGATGCTGGTGCCGATGTACTTTCTCATCGGCATCTGGGGCAGCGACAACCGGTTGTATTCGGCCATCAAGTTCTTCCTCTACACTCTGGTCGGCAGCGTCGTGATGCTGCTGGGAATTCTTGCGCTGTACTTCCATAATCACACCGTCAGCGGGGTGTACTCGTTCGACGTCACTCTCTTTCACAAGCTGAACCTGCCGTACAACCTGCAGTGGTGGATCTTCCTCGCGTTCTTTCTCGGCTTCGCGATCAAGGTCCCGATGTTCCCATTCCACACCTGGCTGCCCGACGCGCATACCGATGCGCCAACGGCCGGGTCGGTCATTCTGGCGGCTGTGCTCCTGAAGATGGGGACGTACGGGTTCATCCGCTTCAGCCTGCCGATCCTGCCTGACGCCTCGCGGCAGTTCGTCCCGATGATTGTCGTGCTCTCGATCATCGGCATCGTGTACGGCGCGCTCGTGGCGCTCGCTCAGAAGGACTGGAAGCGGCTCGTGGCGTACTCGTCGGTCAGCCACATGGCGCTGGTGATGCTGGGCATGTTCGCGCTCAACCCGGTCGGGATCACCGGCAGCATCTTCCAGCAGCTCAATCACGGGATTTCCACCGGAGCGCTCTTCCTCATCGTCGGCATCGTCTACGAGCGTCGGCACACGCGCGAGATCTCCGAGTACGGCGGCCTCTCGAAGGTCATGCCGGTCTACGCGGCGGTCTTCCTCATCATGACGTTGTCGTCGATCGGCCTGCCGGCGCTGAACGGGTTCATCGGCGAATTCCTGATCCTGCAGGGCATCTTCGTCGTCAGCAAGGTCTGGGCGGCGTTTGCCGCGAGCGGCGTGGTGCTCGGCGCGGCCTACATGCTCTACCTGTATCAGCGGACGATGTTCGGCAAGATTGAAAACCCGAAGAACGAGCGTCTGCTCGATCTGAGCCACCGCGAATTCGCGACTTTCGCGCCGCTGCTCGTCCTGGCGGTGTGGATGGGGTTGTACCCGGCGCCGTTCCTGCGGCGGCTCGACAGCTCGGTGCAGCACGTCATCGCGCGGGTCAGCCCCGAGTACATCCAGAAGAACGCGGCCGCCGATTGCGCAGCACCGGCTCCAGCCCTCGCCGCGACGCCGACCGACGCGACCGTTGCCGCCAATGGTGCCGCCGCGTTTCTCGCCACGCTTCCATGCGGACCCGACGGCAGGCCACTGGCCGCTTCGACGGGCCCGGGAACGACATCCGGCACGGGGGCCGACATTCCGCCCTCGGCAAGCGCAGGGCAGACAGGCCGGCCTGGAGAACCGCGCTGATGCCGCCCGGCATCACCTTCGGCGACTTCTATAACATCCTGCCCGAGCTGGTACTCACGGCCGGGTCGCTCGTCGTGTTGATCGCCGACGTGCTGCTGCCGCGCCGGAGCGGCGGCTGGCTGGCGTGGATTACCCTCATCGTGATCGGCGCGACGCTCGCGTCGCTCGTCCCCTTCCGCGAGACCCGCGTGGAAGTCGCGAATGGATTAATCGCCGTCGATCAGTTCGCGCTGTTCTTCAAAGTCGTGTTTCTCGGCGCCGCCGCCTTGACCGTGCTGATGTCGGTGCGGTACCTGGAGATCGAAGGCGCGAGCCCGGGCGAGTACTATTTCCTGATTCTCTGCGCCACGCTCGGCATGATGATCATGGCGGGCGGCATCGATCTCATTACGATATTCATCGGTCTCGAAACGATGGCGGTCTCCTTCTATATTCTGGCCGGCTTCATCAAGCCGAACCAGCGATCGAACGAGGCCGCGGTGAAGTACTTCCTGCTCGGCGCCTTCTCGCTCGGCATCCTGCTGTACGGCATGTCGCTGATGTACGGCCTCTCGGGGACGACCAACCTTCGCGTCATGGCGATGACCTTCGCGGGCCAGGAAAGCGATCCGCGGCTTATCCTCGCGGTCATGCTCGTGGCCGCTGGGGTGGGGTTCAAGATCGCGGCCGTGCCGTTCCACATGTGGGCGCCCGACGTGTACGAAGGCGCCCCCACGCCGATCACGGCGTTTCTCTCGGTCGGGTCGACGGCCGCATCGTTCGCGATGTTGCTGCGCATCTTTCTCGAAGGCCTGCCGTCGATGAAACCCGAGTGGCGGGTGCTCTTCGAAGGCCTTGCGATTGTCACGATGACCGTGGGCAATCTCGCGGCGCTGACTCAGAGCAATCTGAAGCGTATGCTCGCGTACTCGTCGATCGCGCACGCGGGCTACGTGCTCATCGGGGTCGTCGCCGGCACGCCGCGCGGCGTGGCCGCGATGCTGATCTACGTGCTGGTTTACGCGTTCATGCAGCTTGGCGCGTTCATCGTCATCGTGTTGATGCGGCGGCAGGACATCGTCGGAGACGAGCTGAAGGATTTCAGCGGTCTCCACGTCCGCCATCCGTTTGCGGCGTTTGCGATGTTGATGTTCATGCTGTCGCTCGGCGGCATCCCGCCGACCGCCGGGTTCATGGGCAAGTTCTGGCTGTTCGGCGCGGCGATTGACGCTGGCTATGTGTGGCTGGCGGTCATCGGCGTCCTAAACAGCGCGATATCCCTGTACTACTACATCCGGATCGTCGTCTTCATGTACGTGAAGAAGGAAACCGCCGGATCCGAGCCGACGATGAGCCCAGCGCTCGGCATTGCGCTCGCCGTGGCGGTGATTGCGACGATCGCCTTGGGAGTCTATCCCCGCCTGCTCTTCGAGCTCGCCGAAGCCTCGGCGCGCACCCTCGGCGCAGCGGCGATTACCACGGCGATCCGGTAGCGGCGTTTCAACAACTGCTCATCACGAAGACACGAAGAGCCACGAAGTTACACGAAGTGTTCTAAAGTACAGATTTTCGTGTACCTTCGGATCTTCGTGCTTTCGTGAGAAGAATTCACGTGCCTTCTTGAGAAGAAATGGCCCTGTTCCGCAACTCTGACGCAACCATGATGCGCACGGCCGGCGAGCTCAGCGCGGCCTTCCTCTCGTTCATCGTGGCCATCGCGCTCGGCTGGTGGTTCGGTCACCTGCTGGATGGCCGCCTGGGCGCGTCGCCCTGGATGACGATGCTGTTTTCGATGTTCGGCGTGGTGGCCGGCGTGCTCAATGTATACCGCACCGTTTCGCGGGCCATGCGCTCGGTGGGGCAGTCCCGGGGCGGACCGCCGTCAGGCCGTGACTGAACGCGATCCGCTGCTGCGCCGGATGGAGCGCAACGGCATCGTGGCGTGCGGCGCGATGGCTGTAGTGGCGTGGGCCGTGGCCCGCGGGCGCCTGGCGGCACCGCTTGGTGTCGTGGCGGGCGGGGGGGTGGTGGCGATGTCCTACCTCGGCATCAAAGACGGCATCGACGGGCTGGTCGGAGCGACGGCCGGCGGCGAACGCGGCCGACTGAACGCAGCGATCCGGCTGGTGAAGTTTTTCACAAGATACGCTATACTTTCCGCCGCCGCGTACGTGATGATGGCCCGTTTGCGGTTGCCTCCGGTGGCCGTCTTCGTGGGCGCGTCTTCAATCGTCGTCGCCGTGATGTTCGAAGCGTTTCGGCGAGTGGGAGGGCCGCCTGAAGAGCCTGTGAAAAAATACGACGTTTGAACGCCGAGCTCGCGGAACAATGCAACCACGAAGACACGAAAACACGAAAAGTCTAGCTTGTACGTAGTGTCCGGCTTAGCCGGACCGAGCCCACACAACAGAGAGACGCGTCTTCAGCGGATGAGAGTGGGCTCAAGCCGCCTGTGAATAATGGAAAAGCTCGAGCACGAACTCTGGATCGTCCAGGCAGTGAATGCTGCCCTGGGCCCGATGATCGCCGCGATGCTCCGCGCGCTCGGCCGTGCCGTGCCCCCGGGTCCGAATGTCATCCCCGATTATCTGATCATGGCCGGACTCATCGTTGTCGCGTGGACGTGTGTGTGCCTGGTCGTGAGGCGAACGCTTAGCGTAGAGAATCCCGGCCGACTGCAGATACTGATCGAGGACGCGGTTGGCGCGGTTCGGAGCATGCTGCACGACTACATCGGCCACAAAGGCCAGCGCTACCTCCCGCTCATCGCGACGTTGTTCGTGTTCATCCTGTCGGGCAACCTGATGGGGCTCATTCCCGGCCTCAAGTCGCCGACGGGCAACATCAACGTCACGCTCGGGTGCGCCCTCACGGCGGTGGTCTATTACCACAGCCAGGGCATCAAGGAACAAGGCCTCTTCGCATACATCAAACATTTCGCCGTGCCGCCGGGAGCGCCTGTCTTTCTCGCGCCGATCATGCTGCCGATCGAGATCATCAGTCATCTCTCGCGCGTCCTCTCGCTGTCGCTGCGGCTCTTTGGCAACATCTTCGGCGAGGAGCTGGTCATCCTCATTCTCTTCAGCATCATCCCGTTTCTCGTACCGCTGCCCATGATGTTCCTGGGGCTCGTGACCGCGTCGCTGCAGGCGTTCATCTTCGTGCTGCTGACGACGATTTATCTGGGTGGGGCTGTCGCCTCCAGCCACGAGCAGCACGAGCATGGCGAGATGGCGGCGGGAGAAATCTAGAGGGGAGCACGACAAGAAATCACGTAAGCGGCCAGTCGTAGATCGCAATGCCGAGCGGCGAAAGCCGCGAAGGCACAGGCGTACGGGTGAGTCGGAGACAGAGCCGTTGACTAAGCGGACAGTCGCCTGTAGCAAAGCCGAGCGGCGAAGCCGCGAAGGCACAGGCGGCGGGGGTGGGGCCCCGCCGCAAAGTAATAAAATAAATGGAGGCCAGTGTGAGCAGACGCGTTTTCGTATCGGCGATTTTGCTGGTGACTGCCTTCGGGCTCGTTTCGCCGCTGCATGCGCAGGAAGCAGCGGCGGGCGCGGCGAATCCGGAGGTCGTCCGTTGGTCGATTATCACGGCAGGCTTCGCGCTTGCGATCGCGGCTGCCTTCGGCGCCCTTGGGCAGGGCCGCGGGGTTGCCGCGGCGGTCGAGGCCATCGCGCGCAATCCGAGCGCAGCCGGCGAGATCCGCGGCAACTTGATCCTGGGCCTCGTGCTGATCGAGTCGCTCGTCATCTACGTGTTGCTCATCTCTCTGATTCTGTTTTTCGTGAAGCCGTTCTGAAGCCCTCCCCGTCCAGCCCCCGACGGCCAGGGAGCAGCGGCGTCCGCGCGGTTCGTGCCGATCGGCGAGGTTGATGC
>QHWL01000780.1:0-825 GCA_003222555.1 Acidobacteriota bacterium
TCCGACGCCCGGACTTTGGGCACCTCGAAATTGAGGTGACGGTGGACGATCCCGAGGCGTATACGAAGCCTTGGACGGTCACACTGCGGGAGCAGTTCGGGGCCGATGCGGAGCTCATCGACGAAATTTGCCTAGAAAACGAGAAAGACGCTCAGCATCTGAGGTGATCTCCCCCGACACATCCTTCAGCCGCTTCATCAGTGCGGCGTTGCCCTTCACGCGCTGGGTGAAATCGGCCTATGGGACGGGAGGCCCGCGGCCGATACGGCAAACGGAGGAAGGCTCTTCAGATGAGTACTGTGCTCGACTTCTTAGTCACCGATACCGGCCTGCGCGTCATACTCTACGGCGTTGTGGTTACCACGTTCGCGCTGGGCGTGCTCTGCATGACGGTGCTGATCGTGGGTTACCGCGAGCGTCGGCCTGAACGGCGAAAGGCCAGAAGCGTTATCGTCGTGCAGAGCGAACGCCACGACGGTTTGGCGCCGTTCCGCGTCGACCGCCCAGTCAGACATCGTCGTTCTGTTCGACGGGCGCGGCCGGCTTAAGCCGGTGGATCGGGGGCCTGTACTCCGCAATTATTTCGTGCGGCCCCCTTAGCGTCGAGTCGACGACAGGTAATTCTTGTTTTGGCCCAGCCACAGGGTTCAGCCCTGGCGGCTGCCCCCTCACTCGGTCGCAGTCTGCGCGCGGCACAGCGTCCCGCGACGGATCAAGATGGTGGCACGATGCTGCCAGCCTCGCGTGTGCCCGTCAATGCCACGCACCACATCCTGCTTCGAGGTGGAACCATCATCACGATGGATCCGGCCCTTGGTGACTTCG
>QHWL01000780.1:855-2038 GCA_003222555.1 Acidobacteriota bacterium
TGGCTTCGAGTCCGATCGTCCAACCGTTCCGCTAAACAGCTCAACCGTAAGCAGCATCGACCTCCCGCCGGGCTTAGGGCCAAGGGGCGAAGGCGTGGTTATTGGCGCTGTACAGTGATAATCTGCCTTGCATGCAGAGCACTGTCCGACACCTAACCATTGCCGTTGTGGCAGTTGCGGCCACTCTGCTAACCTCGAGCGCCGTCTGGGCTCAGGGGCGCGGCGGGGACCCCAACTTGCCGCCCTCGGGCCCGACACCGCGCGCCGCCGACGGACATCCTGATCTGACCGGCAACTGGCAGCCCAACGCGATTCGCCAGAACGTGGACATGATCGGTGCCGGCGTCGAAGTGCCGATGCTGCCCGAAGCGCGGGCAATCTATGACAAGCGGAAGGCGGCGCTCGGCCGCGAGGATCCTGAGGCGCGCTGTCTGCCGCCCGGGGTCCCCCGCATGAGCACGACGCCGTATCCGTGGAGCTTCATCCAGACGCCCAAAGAGATCGTCATCGTCTATGAAGGCGGCGCGCATGTCTGGCGGAAGGACGGCCGATCGCATGATCCGAAAGTTGAGCAGACGTGGCTCGGCGACTCCATCGGCCATTGGGAAGGCGACTCGCTCGTCGTCGAGACGGTGGGCCAGAACGACATCACGTGGATCGACGCGGCGGGCATTCCGCACTCGACCGACATGAAAGTGACCGAGCGGATCACGCGCACCGATTTCGGCCACATGGAAATCGTGCACACCATCGAGGACTCGAAGACGTTCTCGCGGCCGTGGACGTTCACAACGAAGCCGACGCTCCTCAAGGGCGAGTTGATCGAATACATCTGCCAGGAGAACAACAAGGACGTCGAGCATCTGGTTGGGAAGTAGGGAGCAGGTTGGAAAGTCGACTCGTCGCGGGATGAGGCCATTCGACGCTTGGCCAAATCGCCTGTGCCGGCAATCCGCGGCAACGCAGCAAAGGATTCGGATGGTGTCCGTTCTCGTTGTCTCCGTGGACGTTATCTCCACCCGGCGATAGGCTTCTTTCTCGATGTCCGTTCTGCTCTCGCTTCTTCACCCTGCGCTCGTCGATCCGCGCGCGAGCCGATCTGCAAACATGGCGATGCGGTCGAGTCGACAGCACCGTGCTTTTCCGACCGTCGCAGGATCAATCCTGGCGCGCGAATGGAATT
>QHWL01000118.1 GCA_003222555.1 Acidobacteriota bacterium
CATGATTTACGGCTTCGCTGTGTACGGAACGGCGCTCGCGAACGAGTTCGGCCGGTATCCCGGCGTCTTCCGTCCCATGGACGAGATCAACACGAAGATAGCCTTCATGATTGTGGGCACGCTCGTGGCGATGTTCGCGGTCGCGTTCATCTACGCGAAGGGGTACGAAGGCGGAAGCGGGATTCAAGAAGGGCTGCGGTTCGGCGCGCTGATTGGCCTCTTCGCGGTGGGCTACATCGCCGTCGGCAACTACGTCGTCATGAACATCGGCCGCCGGCTGGCTGTTTCGATGGCGGTGGCCGGCTTTGTGGAATGGGTTGTCGTCGGCATGGCCCTTGGCGTCATGTACAAGCCGGCCGGGAAGACACCGAGCGGCCGGTAGGCAGTGCGGGTGTGAGCGCTGTTATGATTGTGGATGATGATCACGACCGCCAAGCCCAAGTCGGGTCTTGAAGATACCGTCGCCACTTCGTCCGAGATCTGTTTTCTGGACGGGGATCGCGGCGTGCTCGCCTACTGCGGGTACGACATCCACGATCTCGCGCGGCAGGCGACGTTCGAGGAGGTGTGCTACCTGCTGTGGCACCGCCGGCTGCCGACGCGGGCCGAGCTCGGCGATCTACAGTCCCAGCTGGTCGCCGCGCGTCCACTGCCTGAGCCGGTGCTGCGCCTCATGCGGGCGCTGCCGGCCGGGGACGGCATGGACGTGCTTCGCACGCTGACGTCAGCGCTCGGTCATTACGATCCTGACGTTGCCGATCAGTCGGCGCAGGCCAATTACCGCAAGGCCGTCCGCCTCACGGCACAAATTGCCTCCCTCGTCGCGACGATGGGGCGGATGGGCGCGGGCGGGGGACCGATTCAGCCGGATCCGGTCCTCGGTCACGCGGCGAACTTCCTCTACATGTTGACCGGCGAGCGTCCGAGTGGGCTGGCGACGCGTGCGTTGGACGTCGCGCTCGTCCTGCACGCCGATCACGAGCTGAATGCCTCGACATTTGCGGCGCGCGTGGCGGCGGCGACGCTCACCGACATCCACTCCGCGATCGTGGCCGCGATTTGCACTCTGAAAGGGCCGCTGCACGGCGGCGCGAACGCCGACGTGATGAGGCTGCTGCTCGAGATCGGGCCAGGCGCACCGGTGGAGAAGGCCGAGGACGTCGTGCGCGCAAAGCTGGCGCGCAAGGAAAAGATTCCAGGCTTCGGCCATCGTGTGTATCACACCGAGGATCCACGGGCGACGCATCTGCGGCAGATGTCGCGCGATCTCGGCCAGCGGGCGGGACAGCCGATTTGGTACGAGATGTCGCAGCGCATCGAGGCGCTGGTCAAATCGGAGAAGAAGCTGAACCCCAACGTCGATTTTTATTCGGCATCAACCTATTACGCGCTCGGTATCGCGATTGATCTGTTCACGCCGATTTTCGCGGTCAGTCGGGTGTCGGGCTGGACGGCGCACGTTCTCGAGCAGTACGCGAACAACCGCCTGATTCGGCCACGCGCCGAATACGTCGGGCCCCAGTACCCGCAGTGCTATGTTCCATTGGATGCGGGCTAACCAGGTGCTCGTCAGGCAAACACCTTCTTCACGAAGGCACGAAGCGCCGGCAAGAACACGAAGCGCACTTGTACAAAATCATTTCGTGATCTTCGTGGTTCTTCGTGCCTTCGTGATAAGCCGTAGATGCGGAACGTGATATCGAGCGCACCGCGCTAGCCGCCGGGACCCGGCAGCACCAGTTCTGATGGACTCCGCCTTCATCCGGAATTTCGCGATCATCGCGCACATCGACCACGGCAAGTCGACCCTGGCCGACCGCTTCCTCGAGCTCACCGGAGCGCTGCAGGCGCGCGAAATGGAGGCGCAGGTCCTCGACACCATGGATCTGGAACGCGAGCGCGGCATCACGATCAAGGCGCATCCGGTGCGCCTGAACTACACCTCCAGGGCGGGCGACCAGTACGTCCTCAACCTGATCGACACGCCCGGCCACGTCGACTTCTCGTACGAGGTGACCAGATCGCTCGCGGCGTGCGAGGGCGCGCTGCTGCTCGTCGATGCGTCGCAGGGTGTCGAGGCGCAGACGCTCGCCAACGCGTACCTAGCCGTCGCGGACAATCTCGATATCATTCCGGTCATCAACAAAATCGATTTGCCCGGTGCGCAGCCTGAGGAGGCCAGGCGTCAGATCGAGGACATCATCGGCCTCGACGGGGCCGGCGCCCTTCTTGCCAGCGCCAAGCAGGGCCTCGGCGTGCCCGAGATTCTCGAAGCGATCGTGCAGCGCCTACCGCCGCCCGCCGGCAACCCCGACGCGCCGCTGAAAGTCATCGTCGTGCGCGTCATCGACGGCGTGATCCGGCCGGGCGTGAAGATCCGGTTGATGGCCGAGGGCCAGGACTACGACGCGGAGCAGGTGGGGGTGTTCTCGCCAAAGCCGATTGTCACCGAAGAGCTCGGCGTCGGCGAAGTCGGCTTTCTCGTCGCGAACATCAAGAAGATTAGCGACGCGAAGATCGGCGACACGATCACCGAAACCGCGCGCCAGACGGCGGAGCCGTTCCCCGGATTCAAGGAGCTGAAGCCGATGGTCTTCGCCGGACTGTACCCGGTCGAGGGCCACGAGTACCCGGAGCTGCGCGATGCGCTCGAGAAGCTGCGTCTGAACGATGCGTCGTTCTTCTACGAACCGGAGACGTCGGCGGCTCTCGGGTTTGGATTCCGGTGCGGGTTCCTCGGGCTCCTCCACATGGAGATCGTGCAGGAGCGGCTCGAGCGCGAGTTCAACGTGAATCTGGTGACGACGGCGCCGGGTGTGCTGTACCGCGTGACGACGACCGACGGCGAACTGCACGAGATCGACAGCCCTGCGAAGCTGCCCGACGCGGGGCGGATTGACAAGATAGAAGAGCCGGTCATCACGGCCATGATCCTGACGCCGTCGGCATACGTCGGAGGTATTCTTCAGCTCTGTCAGGACAAACGCGGCGTGCAGAAAACGCTGGAATATCTGGCGTCGGATCGCGTGCTGATCACGTATGAGCTGCCGTTCAACGAGGTGGTCCTCGACTTCTACGATCGGCTGAAAACTCTCTCGCGCGGCTACGCGTCGCTCGATTATCATGTCACAGGGTACTGGCCGTCCCCGCTTGTCAAGCTCGATATCCTTGTGAACGGCGACCCGGTCGACGCGTTGTCGGTGATCGTCCACCGTGACACGGCGTACGAGAGGGGGCGGGCGCTGGCCTCCAAGATGCGGGAGCTCATTCCGCGCCAGATGTTCGAAGTTGCGATCCAGGCGGCGATTGGCAGCCGCATCATCGCGCGTGAATCGGTCAAGGCGCTGCGGAAGAACGTGCTGGCAAAGTGCTACGGCGGCGACATCTCGCGGAAACGGAAGCTGCTCGAGAAGCAAAAGGAGGGCAAGAAGAGGATGAAGCGCGTCGGACGCGTCGAGATCCCGCAGGAAGCCTTCCTGGCGGTGCTGAAGATGGGCACGGAAACCGAATAGCCCCGTGGGGCCCCCGCGAGCAGGTAAATAATGACCGACTTCAAGAAATCGACCGTCCGCGAGTACTTCGAATCGATCCTTATCGCCGTCATCCTGGCGCTCTTCATCCGCACGTTCGTTGTGCAGGCCTTCAAGATCCCGACGGGATCGATGGAAAACAACCTCCTCATCGGCGACCACCTGCTCGTCAACAAGTTCACCTTCGGCCCGACCGGATCGCGCCTCGAACGGACGCTGCTGCCGGTGAAACCGGTCAGACGCGAGGACATCATCGTTTTCAAATACCCCGAAGAGCCCGACCGCGATTTCATCAAGCGCGTCATCGGATTGCCGGGGGAGACGGTCGAGGTTCGCGAGAAGAAGGTGTACATCAACGGCAAGGCGCTCAACGAGCCGTACGCCCACTACCTGGAGCCGGTGGCGACCCCTTCGGAGTTTCACGAGGTGACCTCGGTAGAAATCCGAGACCGGTACGGCCCGGTGACCGTTCCCCCGGATCACTATTTTGTGATGGGCGACAACCGCGACAACTCTCAGGACAGCCGGTATTGGGGATTTCTGCCGCGCGAGTACATCAAGGGGAAGGCGCTCATTCTTTACTGGTCGTACGAGGCCGAGCGCGAGGATTACCAGGAAGACGGCGCTGGCGCCACTGTGAAGGGGCTTGCGTCAGTGTTCTTCCATTTCTTTACGCGGAGCCGCTGGGACCGCATGCTCCGTCAGATTCGCTGATGTTTCGGCTGCTCGTCAAACTTGCGATCGCCGGGCTCATCGCCAACGCCTCGTGGCGCATGGGATCGGCGTACCTGTCGTTCTACCGCTTCAAGGACGCCGTCGCGGAGGCCACTCAGTACAGCAAAGAGAAGTCCGACGATGAGCTGCGGCAGCGGATTCTCGAGATCGCGTCCCATTACGACGTGCCGCTGGCCGACGACGACGTGACCGTCCGGCATCAGGACGATCACACTTTGGTCGATGGGTCGTACAAGCAGCTCATAGACTTGGTGCCCGGGTATCGATATCCGTGGCTGTTCACGTTCAGCATCGACACCTTCACGATCGTTCCGCAAAGGATCGACACGCGCGATCCGAAGTGACGTGAAACGCTGAGAACTCTCGGCGTGCTCTGCGCGCTCTGCGGTAAAACGACTCACAGCTGTTTCCCGCGCCACGCCTTTACGTACCATTGGCGGCTTTCACGACCTGCCGTACCGTCTCGGCTGTCACTCCGGCCAGCGCGATGCGTTTTCTTCGTCCACGTTCTCCGCTCACGATGCGCACGGCACGGCGAGGAAGGCGGAGAAGGGCGGCGAAGTAGTCGACGATCGCCTCGTTGGCAGCGCCTTCGACTGGTGGCGCCGCCAGGCGCACCACGAGGGCATCGTCGCGCACGCCGCCCAATGCCGTTTTTCTTGCGCGGGGAATCACGCGGACGTCGATCTCGACGCCGGCCGCCGTTTCACGAATCAGGGCTGGCCTTGAAGACGGCGGCGCCCCTGCGCGTCACGCCAAGCAGCGTCGAGGGGTCGAGGTCGGTAGCGCCCGGCTGGTCGTGCCGCGGCCGGTGAAACAGGATCTTGTCGTCGCGCTCCCGCGCTTCCTGCTCGTGGACGTACTCGAGCGTGTTGCGCAACGTCTGGATCGTCGATTCAATCGACGTCTCGACGTCGCGGCGCTTCAGTTTGAGCCCGTCGATTTCGCGCTGAATGTCCTCGAGCCGCGCCTGCATCCTTTCCAGGAGCAGGTCGGACCGGCCTTCGGCCTCGCGGATAATCCGTTGGGCTTCGAGATCGGCGCTGGCCTTGATGTCGTCGGACAGCTTCTGCGCCGTCGTCAGCGTCGCGCGCAGGTTCTTGTCGTGCTCGCGATGCTCTTTGAGCGCCGTTTCCATGCTTGCGATGTCCTGCTTCAGGCGGTCGGTTTCGCGCAACGCCTGCTCGTAGTCGTCGGCGACGGCGGCGAGAAACGACGTGACCTCGGTCCTGTCGAAACCGCGGAACGCGGATCGAAATCGCTGCTGTCGTAAATCAAGCGGGCTGACGTTCATCGTGTTTCCCCTCAGGGATACGCCCCGGATCGTGAGCGCCGGATCAAACACTGGTCCGGCCCCCGAAGATCGCCGTGCCAACGCGCACCATTGTCGCGCCTTCCTCGACGGCCACTTCGAAATCGTGGCTCATGCCCATGGACAACTCGCTCAGCATCGAGGCCTCGACTCCGCGTGCCAGCAGCTGTTGCCGAACCGCTCCCAGCGCGCGGAAGTAACCCCGTGCCTCATCGGGACTCCCCACTACGGGCGGCAGCAGCATCAACCCTACGACCCGGGCGGCGCGGCAGGCGGGTGCCAGGTCGAACACCGCCCCGAGCGCTTCTTCCCGCACGCCGTGTTTGGTCGGTTCTCCGGCCAGATCCACTTGGACGAGCAGCTCGGGCCTTCGCCCCGTCCCGAGCGCCGCGGCGTCGAGAGCGCTCACGAGTGCTGCATCGTCGACCGAGTGGATCGCATCGAAATGGGCGCCGGCCTTGCGTGCCTTGTTCGACTGCAGATGGCCGACGAGATGCCACCTAATCAGAAGATCGGCCGTTCCGGCCATTTTCTGTAGGGCCTCTTGTACTTTGTTTTCGCCGAAGTCGAGCTGACCGGCGTCGGCGGCCGCCCGGATATGATCGACGTCGAATGTCTTGGAAACGGCGATGAGCCGGATGGAGGCGGGGTCGCGCCGGGCCCGGCTGGCGGCCCGAGCGATGCGTTCGCGGACCTCAGCCAGCCGGGACCGAATCGCGGCGGGATCGATCACTATTTCTTCAGTTGGGCCACCAGCGCCTTGGCTTGCGCAGCGTTCGGACCGTCCGGCGCGAGCTTGGTGTAGGTTTCGAATTCACCCGCCGCTCCGGCCAGGTTACCTTCGTTGACGAGCACCATCCCCAGCTGGTAGTGCGACTCGGCGTGACTCGGATTGGCTGCAATCGCCGATTCGAACGCTTTCTTCGCGTCGGCGATCTTGCCTGCGTTCCACGCGATGACGCCCTGATTGTAGAAGATGTCGGGGTTGCCGCCAGTCGCCGCGCCTCCACCCGAAAGCTCCGACGCCTTGGCGCTCGCCGCCTGCGCCTGATCGAACTTGTGCTGGGCGTTGTAGATGCTGGCCAGGCCGGAGTAGGCTTCGGCATAGTCGGCCTTGATCTCGATCCCTTTCTTGTACGACGCTTCGGCCTTGTCGTAATCCTTCTTCTGCACGTACGCGGCGCCCAACGCGCTGTAACAGCCGAAGCAGCTCTGGTTCAACGCGATTGCCTGATTGAAAGCGACGATGGCTTCGTCGGGCTTACCCGCCGCGCTCGCCGCCATCCCTGCGTCCACCGCCTTCATCACCTCGGCGTTTTTCGCCGCCGCCTGCTTGGCATCGAGGACCGAGCCGCCAGGGGTGATCACGAGGGTCACTTCGGCAGGCTGGCCGCCGCGCACTCGCGCCAGCGTCATCCCAGCCATCTTGTCTTTCTCGGCGATCACCTTGTATTCGCCGGATGCGAGCCCGATCTGAATGAACTCACCCTTGTTATCCGTCTTCATATCGAATTTCCGACTCACGTTGCCTTGAAACTCGATTGTGACCTGGGCGCCTGCGACCGGCTGGCCCTTGTCATCCTTGACGGTACCTTTGATGCGTCCCTGTGCGGCCGCAGGGAGCGCGATTGCCAGCGTTGCCAAGAGCGTGCATGCAAACAGCCCGACGTGT
>QHWL01000123.1 GCA_003222555.1 Acidobacteriota bacterium
CTCCACCGGCTCGTCGGCTCTCACGTATACCTTCGAAGTGGCGGCTGACGCCGGGTTCGCGCAAAAGAATTACACCAAGGATAACGTCGCCGGGGGCGCGAACGGCAACACGAGCCAGACGATCGACCGGCTGGGCGGCTCGCGGACCTACTACTGGCGCGTGCAGGCGAACCTGGGTGGCGCCGCCGGACCATATTCAGTCGTACAGACGTTCACGATCGGGCCAGAGGTGATCCTCGGCACGCCGACGTTGACGTAGCCGATCAACGGCGCCCCGGGGTTCTCGCCGCTGTCGCTCACCGTCAACAATATCTCGCGGACGGGCCCGGCCGGTGCGATCGTTTACCAAGTAGACGTCGCCGCAAGCGACGCCTTCAGCACCATCCTTTTCACTGGGGAGGCGCCCGAGCAGTCGGGTCCTCAGACGACGGTCATCGCCGCGGTCAGCGGGCTCGTTTCGGGCGCGACGTACTTCTGGCGCGCGCGCGCGATCGACCGCAGCAACAACATCACCACGCCTTACTCGTCTGCCGCCTCGTTCGTCGTGCAGTCTTTCAACATCCGGACCGCCAAGTTCTGGGACAACCCGCCCGATACGGGCAGCTGGCCGATCGGGGCGAAGATCACCTCCATCGAGTTCACGGGCTTCTCGATGCGCGTCGACTTCGATCGCCGTGAGGGACCGAACCGATGGCCCGACGTCGTCCCGCCAGGATGGGTCGGTGGCCTGCAGTACACGCTGGGCATCTGCCGCAATATCGCGGGCGAGTGGCACTGCTCGGCGGTCGTCCAGTTCTGGAACGGACGCAGTCTCGACGACACCGCGCCGGCGTCCAGGTTCTGGCGGGAATGGTGGTACGACTCGGCCCGCTGGGGTCCGCTGGCGAGCGTCCGGCCGGAGGAAGGCGAAACGATGGGCGTGTTCGTGGCCTCGGGCGACTTGCGCCAGCGGTTCTTCACGCAAAATACCTGCCCGCGCGTTTGCGAGATCTCGAACGTCGCCCTCGTGCCGTTCACGACTGGGTACGCCAAGTACGAGTACTGACCGGATAGTCGCTTGCAGCAAGGCCGAGCGGCGCAAGCCGCGAAGGCACAGGCGCTGGGGGCGGGGCCCCAGCGCAGAGTACAGACTGATCCGCTCGACACCTCGCGCACCGTTCCGCGACCGCATCATTCGCGGTCCGGTGCGCGGCAGTGATCGTCAAGCGAAATCCTTCGAGAATCCGCAACCCTCCGGCGCTCAGTCGTTCGGCGCGTCTTGCGTCGTTCCACCCATGGTTATAGGATGCCTTCACTGGAGGGCCAGATGATGCTCGCAAGGTTGATAACAGCGGTCACTCTGGGTGTGGCGTTGAGCGGTGGCCTTGAAGTGAATGGGCAGAGCCAGCCGGGCTCCGCGTCCGCTCCGAAGGCCCTTTCACGCGTCACCAAACTCGACATCACCAGCCGGCGTCCCGCATTCGGCGGCAAGTCGTTCGGGACCGCCGGCGCGTACGAAATCCTCATCGGGACGGCGCACGCCGTCGCCGACCCAAAGGCCGCGGTCAACGCCGGCATCGTCGATCTCGACAAGGCGCCTCGCAATGCCGCAGGTCTGGTCGAATACAGCTTCGACGTGCAGATCTTGAAGCCGGTCGACATTGGCAAGGGCAACGGCACGCTGCTCTACGAGATCAACAATCGCTCCAACAGACCCCTTTATGGGTATTTCGATGAGGGAGGGCCGGGCTACGACGCCGACAATACCGGCAACGGCTTCCTGATGAACAACGGTTACACCTACGTCGCGAGCGGCTGGATGCATGGCGCGAAGGGAACGGCCAATTCTCTTCAACTGTGGGCCTATCTGCCGATCGCCTCGAACAACGGCCAGCCGATTACCGGAACGGCCATGGAAGAATGGATGGAACCCGGGACCGGAGCGTTTGGCAAGCTGTCGTATCCCGCCGCGACGCTCGATCAGGCAAAGGCGACGCTCACCTATCGCGAGCACCAGGACGATTCCCGGCAAACGCTACCAGCGTCGCAGTGGTCGTACGTGAACGAGACGACGGTCAAAGTGACGCCACCTCCGGGCGCAGATGCCGGAACGATCTACGAATTCGTGTACGAGGCGAAGGATTCCGTCGTCGAGGGTCTGGGCTTTGCCGGGATGCGCGATTTCGTGTCCTTCATGCGCCACTCCCCCGCCGACGAAGCGGGCACGGCCAACCCGCTCTTCGTGAATGGCCAGCCAGCCCTCCGACTCGCCGTGGCCGCCGGGGCGTCACAGAGCGGCCGCGTGGTGAGGGACTTCATCTATCAGGGGTTCAACCAGGACACGGCGGGGCGCAAGGTGTTCGAGGGCATGAACGCCGACATGGCTGGAGCGCGCAGGACGTTTACGAACTATCGGTTCGCCCAGCCAGGCCGTTGGACGCGCCAGCACGAGGATCACCCCTACCCGACCAGCGAGTTTCCTTTCACGTTCGAGAAGACAACCGATCATCTCACGGGCAAGAGCGATGGACTTTTAGCCAGGTGTTCCGCGTCGAACACGTGCCCGAACGTCATTCAGGTCGACAGCTACGCGGAATTGTACGGAGCTCACGGTTCGCTCAACGTCACCGACACGAAGGGAAAACCGCTCCAGCTGCCGGCGAACGTGCGGCTTTACCAGCTGTCGCTGTCGCATAACCAAGGCGACGCCGGGTGCATGGATCCCGCCAACAAAGTGTCGCCGAATCCTTATTACAGAGCGGCACTCCAGGCAACCGTGCGCTGGGTGCGCGACGGCGTGGCTCCGCCTCCAACACGCGCCCCGTCAGCCGCGGACGGCACGTTCGTCACAGTCGCCGAGCAAGGCAAAGACTATCCGACGATCCCGGAACGGCCGTTCAACTCCAAAATCAGCGAGGTTGGGGTGCGCGACTTTTCTGTGTTTCCTCCGAAGGAGAAAGGCAAGTACACGATCCTGGTGCCGAAGCTGGATCGCGACGGCAATATGGTGGCCGGCGTTCTGGTTCCTGAAGTGGCCGTGCCCGTCGCCACCTACGGCAAAGCCGTCCGGAAGAAAGGCTTTGGGGAGGGCGACCTCTGCGGCGCCAACGGTGCCACGATAGCATTTGCGAAAACGAAGGCCGAAAGGCTCGCCCGCGGCGATTCACGTCTCTCGGTCGAGGAGCGTTATCCAGGCGGTCAGGCCGAGTACTCCGAAAAATACGGGCGCGCCGTCGACAAGCTCGTCGCCGAGGGGTACCTGCTGGCCGAGGATGGGACCAGGCTCAAGACGGCTGCGTCATTGCCACGAGGGTCGAACTAGTCGACAAACCGGTCACGGCACGGGAAGTTAGATGATGAAACACCTGATTGATCGAACCGTCGTCTGCACTTGCGGCAAGGTGAGACGACAGAGAGGACGTTTATGACGAATCGCGAGAAGAACGACGTCAGGCAATTCGATCGCCGGCAGGCGCTGGGGCTCATGGGAGCGGCAGGGCTCGGCATGGCTTCCGCCTGGGGCGAACAGGTCGCCGGTGCGCAGGCCGCGCCGCCGCCGAACCCGAACGCCCCTGTTGCCCCGTGGGAGCCCAGCACGAGCGCGCCGGCCATTCCGACGTGGCGCACCGAGCTCAAGCAGCTCGCGCCCAACGTGTGGACCTACATCCAGGCCGGCGGCCCGAACATCCCGACCGGAGGCATCTCCAATGCGCTGGCTGTCGCCGGACCCGATCACTGGCTGGCGGTCGACGCGCTGGGGCAGCCTTTCCATACCAAGGCGTTCATCGCGGCGGCCAACAAAGCCACCGGCAAGCCGTGCGGCCGCCTGGTCAACACTCATCATCACGGCGACCACGTGGCCGGCAATCAATTCTTCCTGCCCGTCGAGATCGTGTCGCACGAGTACTGCCGCGACGAGGTCGTCAAGATGGCAGCGGCCGTCCCGCCGGGTGCGAAATTCCCGAAGCGCGAGGGGGGTGCCGATGGGACGGAAGATCGCAAGATCGCGATACCCGTCACGACCTTCAGCGACCGGATGACTTACCGCGTGGGCAATATCGTGGTGGAGTTTCTGTTCATCGACCCCGCCCACACCTGGGGCGACATCGTCGCGTATTTGCCCGCCGAGAAGATTCTGTTCGCCGGTGATATCTTCTTCAACTACGTCACGCCCTACGGCCACAACGCGCACATCAGCAAGTGGATTGAAGTGTGCGAAAAGATCAACAAGATGGACGTGAACGTCATCGTGCCGGGCCACGGCCCCCTCGCCGGTAAAAAAGAGCTGGCGCAGATGGCCGACTATTACCGGGCGCTCATACCCGAGGTGAAAAAGCGTTATGCGGCTCGTATGACGCCCGGGCAAGCGGCCGCAGACATCAAGCTGCCGAAATACCAGAACTGGCGCGGTCCCGAGCAGCTGGTCAACAACGTCGTCCGTTTGTATGCGGAGTTCAACGGAACCTTGATCTCCGACGTCCTGGTGGAGGCGAACACCAAGGCGGCTCAGGAATACAACGCCCTCAAGGCTAAACGAGTGTAGCCGCGCGAACTCCCTCGAGGCTTTGGGCTTCGAGGTTCGGCTTGCGGGCGTAGACTATTGGCGGTTGCGAAAGGAGCCGCATCTTGAAGAAGCTCGTTCTCTGCCTTCTCGCTCTTGCTATAAGCGGCGCAGCACACGCGCAGTCGGCCAACCCGCTTACGGGCGGCGCGAGACTGAACTACGGAATCATCAAGGGCTTCGTCACGCGCGCGGCCGCGAAGATGCCTGAAGAGAATTACCCGTTTCGTCCGACGCCCGAGGTGCGTACCTTCGCCCAGCTGATCGGCCATCTAGCGGATGCGAACTACCGGATCTGTTCGGTACTGGTCGGCGAGGATCCGCCGATGGACGCCGGCATCGAAAGAAACAAGAAGACGAGGGCCGATCTCGTCAAGGCGCTCGGTGAATCGTTCATATACTGCGACAAGGTCTACGCTGACATGGCCGATGCGACGGGCACGCCGATCGTCAAGTTCGACGCAGGAGGCGAAGGGTCGCGTGTGCCCATCCAGATGCCACGGCTGACCGTCCTCGCGTTCCACGTATCGCACGCCTTCGAGCACTACGGCAACATCGTCACCTACGTGCGGCTCAAGGGCCTCGTTCCTCCCTCATCAGAGCCGCCCTTCGGCGCATACGCCCCGCCCTGAGGCTCTCGCCAGAATCCAGCGCGCCTCTCACCTTCAGCCTCCGGCTGACGGTTCAGGCGCGGAGCGGATCGCGACGATGCATTGCGTCCGCGCAGTGCGCGCAGCGAGCGGCAACCCGTGAGTTGCCCAGCAGCGACGCCAGCCCCGCCGCGAGACGTTCACCTTCGAACACGTGCGGCCGCAACCAACGCGCCACGCCGAGCCGCCACAACCGGGTCGTGTTGTCCGGTTGATCGAACCCGAGCGGCATCGTCAACTGCGGCACTCCGGCGGCGAGCCCCTGCGCACAGGTGCCGATGCCGGCATGATGCACGATCGCGGCGCAGCGCCGCAGAACGTGTGAGAACGGAACATACGGTTCGTGCCAGGCATCGGACCCGAGCGCTGCCGGCAACTGCTCAGGATACT
>QHWL01000124.1:0-1611 GCA_003222555.1 Acidobacteriota bacterium
CGATGAGCCAGCGATCGACCAGCCACCACATCGTGCGCTTCACCCACACCGGCAAGCCGGAGGGGTCAATGCCGGGAAATGGTGCGGGCTGTTGATAGTCCGACCGGAAAATCGACGGCGCGAGATGAAGCGTCGCCGCCGGTGCGCCGTGGACCTCCTCGAACACCCGCGTCGCAAAACTGAGCGCGTGTCCAACCAGGACTGTCCGGCCCGGCTCGTATGCGTCGGCGATCACCCGGTAGTGGGCGCGAATCGCCGACGCCGCCGTCTGAAGCACCAGGGTCAAGCCGCGGCGGCTATGCCACAGATCCGGATGCTTGGTCAGGCGGTCGAAGTCTTCTTCCGACTGCGTCCCGACGAAACGGAGACCCGCGCGCTCGCTGATGCGGCGGAACGGCTCGGCCGTGACCAGGGTGACGTCGTGGCCGCGCGCCCGCAGCGCGCGACCGATCCCGACGAATGGGTGCACGTCGCCGCTCGAGCCGACGGGCGTGAGGAGGAAATGGGCCATTCCTGAACGACGTTACTCTCCCGAACGGTGCCGGTCGAGCGATTTTCAGCGCCTCGGATCTCAGCTTCGCTTTCGTTCGGGGCTCAAGCGCAATGCCAGCGCATTTTCGACTAGAGTGTGAAGGAGACCCAATGTGAAGCAGTCGGGCGCCACTTGCGCCGATGACTAGGGTGGTCGCCTTGAGAAACCTCATGCGAAGCAAACCAGTGGCTGTGGCAGCGATTGCCATCTGTTCCGTCTCGTGGGGGGCGATGGGCTCGCCGCTCGCACGGTCGTCAACTCGATCGACAGAATCCAGCGCGCGGCAGCGGTGCTCTGCGCTCCGAGGCATCGTAATTCCACGCGCGGCCATCGGACTGCCGACCAACGGCGGTGTCGTTGTGTCGGCGTCTTTCGTCATGGCTGCCGATGCCGGGAACAGCAACGGTGAGTTCTGCAAGGTTCTGGGCTCGATCCGTCCGGTGGACCCGACGGCGCCCGATATCAAGTTCGAGGTCAACCTTCCTGCCAACTGGAACAGCCGGTTGCTGCAACTGGGCGGTGGCGGCTTCGACGGAACCCTGGTGACTGGACTGGGCGGTGTCTCCAATCAGTCGCCTTCCGCTCCGACTCCCTTAGCGCTGGGCTATGTCACGCTGGGCAGCGACTCGGGTCATGAAGGCGCCGGCGGGTTTGATGCCGCGTTCGCGTTGAATGATGAGGCGCTGGCGAACTTCGGGCACCTGCAGATCAAGAAGACCCATGATGCGGCGATGTATCTGGTCAAGGCGCACTATGGGTCGCTGCCGCAGCATTCGTACTTCGCCGGCGCGTCTCAAGGCGGGCACGAGGGGTTCGTTGCTGCGCAGAAATACCCGGCGGATTTCGACGGCGTGATTGCCCAGTATCCTGCGTACAACGTGGTGCTCATGCACCTCGGGTCACAGGTTTTCGCCAAGGCGCTTTACGGGGGAAACGGTGCAGGGTGGATCAACCCGGGCAAGGTGAAGACCCTGGTTGCTGCCGTCTATGCCGCCTGCGACGGATTGGATGGGGTGAAGGACGGAATCATCAGCAACGTGCCGGCCTGTAACAACGTCTTCACGGTTCAGACGGTGCGG
>QHWL01000124.1:1716-2147 GCA_003222555.1 Acidobacteriota bacterium
GACCGCCGGAGGGTTGACGACATATCCGAAGTGGCCGATTCTCGAGGGCGCCACGTTCCTCAACAACACGCTCGGCGAATCGGCCATTCCCTCCAGGCCACCCGCCGCAACAGACGCGTTTCAGCTCAAGCCGGCCGATGCGACGATCCGCTACATCATTACCAGGAATCCAACCCTCGACCCTCTGACTTTCGATCCGAATCAGTGGGCCGCGCGAATCGTTCAGCTGTCCAGCATCCTCGACGCCAACAGCGTCGATCTCACCCAGTTCATGGGCAAGGGCGGCAAGCTCATTCTGATGGTCGGGTCCATAGACGACTCGATCACTTCTCACAACACGCTGAACTATTACGATCGACTCGTAGCCAGGTTCGGCCAAGTCGCGCTCGATTCCTTCGTCCGCTTCTACTACATTCCCGGATTCGGACACG
>QHWL01000124.1:2296-3424 GCA_003222555.1 Acidobacteriota bacterium
TGTCGGCGCTTCGTCAAGCTTCACTTGCGTAGCTCCTTGAGAATCGCTCACCGTCCACCCGGAACGGCGCTCGTCGCGCGCTCCGAGCGGCACCACTCGAGCGTGTGCTTCAACCCTTCTTCCAGCGGCACGGTCGGCTCATAGCCAAGGAGCATTTTCGCTTTCGTGATGTCGGCCTGCGAATCCTTGACATCGCCGGCGCGCTCCTCCTCGTAGATCGCCTGGAGGGTGGTCCCGACGATGCCGTTCATGACCCGCAGCAACTGATTGAGCGAGATGCGTCCGCCGGTGGCCACGTTGATGACTTCGCCGGCGGCTCTCTTGGCCTCGCATGCCCGCAGCACACCGTCCACGACGTTGGCGACGTAGGTGAAGTCGCGGGTCTGCTCGCCGTCGCCGTAGATGGTGGGCTGGCGCCCTTCAAGGAGCGCCGTCGCGAAGAGCGAGATGACGCCGGAGTACGGTGAGCCGGGATCCTGCCGCGGGCCGAACACGTTGAAATACCGGATCGCCACGACTTCGAAGTCGTACAACGCCGTGAACATCTGGCCGTACTGCTCCGCCACGAGCTTCTGCAGTGCGTAAGGCGACAGCGGGTTGGCCGGCATGTCCTCGCGCTTGGGCAGCGTCGGCGTGTTGCCGTACGCCGACGAGGAGCCGGCGTACACGAGACGTTTGACGCCGGCGTCGCGCGCCGCCACGAGCACGTTGAGCGAGGCATCGATGTTCGCCCGGTTGGACGTAATCGGGTCTTTCACCGAGCGCGGCACCGAGGGGATGGCGGCCTGGTGCAGCACGTAGTCCATTCCCACGACGGCCCGCTGCGCGAGGGACAGGTCGGCGAGATCGCCTTCCAGGAAATCGACGCCAGGAATGTGCGCGAGATTGCGCCGCTTCCCGGTGATGAGGCTGTCGGCGACCCGCACACGGTGGCCGCGGCGCACGAGCTCTTCCGCGAGGTGCGACCCGATGAAGCCGGCGCCACCGGTGACCAGGTAGGAAGCCATCAGGAAAGTTAGAAGGTAAAAGGCAAAAGGAAGTTAAAAGGCAAAAGGAAAAAGTTGAACGAGTTAAGGCAAACGTAAAAGGCAAAAAGATCGCAGCAAGCCGTAAGCCGAATTCTGTCTC
>QHWL01000125.1 GCA_003222555.1 Acidobacteriota bacterium
ACTCGTGGGGCAACCGTTCGAGCGGCCAGGTAGGCCCCTCCGGCCATAGGAGAAATCCCGGTCGAGAGCTGCATGATAGCGACATTGTACCCGTCACCGAACAGAAAACCCATCCGACTGCCTGCCGTACGTGGTGTCCGCCTTCAGGCGGACCGTCGCCTGCCGTACGTAGTGTCCACCTTCAGGCGGACCGTCTAACGACAGGAGCGTCCACGACGGTCCGGCTCAAGCCGGACACCACGACTACGCGATAATGGTGAAGGAGGCTACACGATGATCTTCCGCTTTGCCGCCATCCTTGCTCTCACTGTATTTTTTGCCATGATTGTCGCGGCGCAGACGACGCGCACGCCGGCGCCGGCACCAGGAGTGACGCATGTCATCGTTGACGGTGTACCGGTCGCGGCGGTCCGTCAGGAGGGATCGTGGTCGGTCGCGTCAACTCGTTCGTCGCCTGTCGTGAATGGACACCGATACACCTTTGTCTGGCCCGACGGTGAAAGCGATGTCCACGTTGTCTCTGGCACGCGCAACGACGGATGGGTCCAGGTCGACGGTACAGCACGGTGGCTGAATACCGGGATGGCTCTCAGCATCGAAGAAGTGCGATAACGGGGCCAAACGGTGTTGCCGGACCCGCGAACCACCGGAATCCAGAGCTACGGTCTGGGAGCAGCCCGGGGGATCTTCTGGTCCGCGACTGCGGCGTGGTAGGCAAACGACGCCATCACGATTGCCGCCTGCCGGATGTCCTGCTGGCTGAGGCGCTCCGGCGTGTCCATGTTGGCTAAAAGGCCGCTGTGATTCCCGAACTCTGTACGCTCAATGCGGTCGACCTCGCTCGCCGGATTCGCGCGAAGGAGCTTTCGGCGCGCGAGGTGGTCGCCGCGCATCTTCACCAGATCGAGCGCGTCAACCCCGCGGTCAACGCAATCGTCACGATCGTCGCGGAGCAGGCGATGGCCGCCGCCCGTCGAGCCGATGAGGAGCTGGCGCGCGGCCACCTCCTGGGACCGTTGCACGGGCTGCCGATTGCCCACAAAGACCTGCAGCCGACCGAGGGTATTCGTACGACGTTCGGATCGCCAATCTACAAAGATTTCGTGCCGGCGCAGAGCTCGTTGCTCGTCGAGCGAACCAGGAACGCCGGAGCGATCGTCGTCGGCAAGACCAACACGCCGGAGTTCGGCGCCGGATCGCAAACCTTCAATCCTGTATTTGGCGCGACGCGCAATCCTTACGATCTGACGAAGACGTGCGGCGGCAGCACTGGTGGCGGCGCGGTGGCGCTGGCCTGTGGCATGGTGCCGATCGCTGACGGCACGGATATGGGCGGTTCGCTGCGCAATCCGGCCAGCTTTTGCGGCGTCGCCGGCATGCGGCCTTCGCCGGGCCGCGTTCCGACGTGGCCGACTGTACTGGGCTGGTCGACGTTGAGCGTCGACGGTCCGATGGCGCGAACCGTCGGCGATCTGGCGCTCTTTCTGAGCGCGCTGGCGGGTCCCGATCCACGATCGCCGATCGCGCTTGGCGAGCCCGCCAGCCGATTCGGCTTGCCGCTCGGTCGAGACTTCAAAGGCGTCCGCGTCGCGTGGTGGAAAGACCTGGGGGGACTGCCGGTGGATCGTCAGGTCGCGCGCATCGTCAACGCGCAGCGAGGCGTCTTCGAGTCTCTCGCATGCGTCGTCGAAGAGGCGGAACCTGATCTCACGGACGCCGACGAGATCTTCAAGGCGGCGCGCGCGCTGTCATTCGTCGCCGCATACGGCGACATCGTGAGGCAGCACCGGCCGCTGGTGAAGGACACCATTGTCTGGGAAATCGAGCGAGGCGAGCGGATGACGGCGAGAGAGATTGCCACGGCCGAGGCGAAGCGCACCGATCTCTATCAACGCATGCGGCGGTTCATGGACCAGTACGAATTCTTCGCGTTACCGGTCAGTCAGGTGCCGCCCTTCGACATCAGCCAGCCGTACGTCAGCGAAATTGAAGGCGTTGCGATGGGCTCGTACATCGACTGGATGAAGACGGGCTACCTCATCTCGGCGACCGGCCATCCGGCGATATCAGTGCCGGCGGGATTCACCGAAGAAGGACTGCCGGTCGGTCTTCAAGTCGTCGCACGGCATCAAGACGACTGGGGACTCCTGCAGATGGCGTACGCATTCGAGCAGGCGTCGGGACTGGGGCGGCACTGGCCCGCGCTGGCTGTGTAACGCCACTCTGGGTCCACCGAAGAGCCCGCGAAGAAAACCGGAGACCGCCGAGACCGGGGAGAACAACACGCTAACAAAGGATTCTCGGCGTGCTCCGCGTGCTCTGTGGTAAAACGGGCATTTTTCACAAGCTGTAGGACTGTTCAGTCCGTGTTGAGACGCACAAGATCTTCAGGGCTCAAGCTGAGGCTTGCGGCTGGTAGCAGTTCTGCCAGTTGTTCGACCGAGCGGGCGCTGGCGATCGGCGCCACCACGTTCGGCTGAGCCATGAGCCACGCGAGGGACACTGCGGCGACCGTGGCGTGATGCGCGGCGGCGATATCGTCGAGGGTAGCCAGCAGGCGGAGCCCATGCTCATCAAGGTATGCGCTCGCGCTGGCCGCCCGCGGACTGTCGATCCGTGTGTGAGGGCGGTACTTGCCGGTGAGAAAGCCCTTCGCCAACCCGTAGTACGGAAAACAGGCCAGGCCTTCGCGGGTGGACAGATCGCGCAACTCGCCTTCGTAGTCGCTCCGGTGCACGAGGTTGTAGTGCGGTTGAAGGGCGATGTATCGGGCCAGCCCCTCGCGAGAGGATACGGCGAGCGCTTCGGCCAGCCGCGGCGCCGTGTAGTTCGACGCCGCGATATAACGGACTTTTCCTTCCCTCAGGACGGCGTCGAACGCGTGCAGCGATTCTGTGAGCGGCGTGTCCGGGTCGTCCGCATGTGCGTAGTACATGTCGATGCGATCGATCTCCAGGCGCCGCAACGAGGCCTCGGCTGCCGCCCGGATAGTTGTGGCCGAGAGCCCCTTGAGCCCCGGCGCCATGCCGACCTTCGTGGCGATCACCATGTCGTTGCGGGTGCCGCGTGTCGCCATCCAGCGGCCGATGATCGTCTCCGATTCACCGCCGGAATGGCCGGGCACCCACGCCGAATACACGTCCGCGGTGTCGATGAAGTTGCCACCCGCCGCCGCGTACGCGTCGAGCACATCGAACGATTGCTGCTCGTTTGCGGTCCAGCCGAAGACGTTGCCGCCGAGACACAGCGGGAAGACGTCGAGGTAAGTGTTAGGGATTCGTGCCATCTCAATGTTCCCAGCGAGTATACGCCGACCTTTCCGACTGATGCCTACGTCCGCCTGACAGCCTGTAAAACAAAGCGACGTTTGAACGCAGAGGTCGCAGAACACGCTGAGAAAAATGCAACCACGAAGACACGAAAACACGAAAAGTACGTTGGCTTTCTTCGTGTCTTCGTGTTTTCGTGGTTGCCTTCGACAACATCAAGAACTTCTCCGCGGCCTCCGCGGTCTCTGCGTTGAACGTGATTTGTGTCCGGCTTCAACCGGACCGGCGAAGGGCAGTCGAATGAGCGGCCCGGGGGCGAGGTTGTGCCAGTTCGCGATCGGTGCAACAATGCCCGCCGGCGTTGGTTTGAAATGCTGTGATCCTCGCAATCGAATAACCAGCCGATGGAGAGAGGGAGCCGAGCGATGAAATATTTGCTCTCGTCAGCCGTCGTCGTTTTGACCCTGTGCAATTCGTACAGCGCCCGGGCGGATGAAGTAACTCTCGTGGCTCCCGGCGGCATGAGGTGCCCGATCGAGAGGATGACGCCGGACTTCGAGCGCAAGACCGGCCACAGGATGAAGGCGACGATCGGCGCGGGCGGGGCGACTCACCAGCAAGTCGTGCGCGGTGAGCCGTTCGACGTGCCGGTCGTTCAGCCGCCCTACAAGGACGTGCTCGACTCGGGCAACGTCGTCGCCAGCAGCGAGACGCCGCTGGCCACAGTCGCTGTGGTGGTCGCGGTGCGAAAGGGCGATCCCAAACCCGACATCTCCACGCCGGACGCGGTCAAACGGATGCTGCTCGCGGCGAAGGCGATCTCCTATCCGGACGGGGCCGGCGGGAGGGGAGGGGCCGCCGGAGTGAGCTTCGACGACACGCAAAAGAAGCTCGGCATCCTCGAGCAGATGCAGCCGAAGATCAAGCGCGTCCAGGGCGTGAGCCTGATGAAGTTGCTCACCAGGGGTGACATCGACGTCGCCGTGACCTTCGCCAGTGAGATCAACGACCCCGGCGTGGAAGTGGTGGGACCGCTGCCGCAGACGATTTCGATTCCGACGGGCCTTGTGGGCTTCGTCTCCTCACACGCGAAAGCGCCCGAGGCGGCCAAGGCACTTTTGAGCTACCTCTCTTCGTCCGAGGCAGCCGTCGCCTATAAGGCGTGCGCGATGAAACCCGGTCGTTAAGCCGGACACTACGTACAATTGGCCTATAGGCTAGACGGCGTTTCGACGGGCTTGCCACCCGGTCCTCGTCGCAGGGCAGCGGTTGTGCTCAGCACCGACCCATCGGCCTTGGTCACGCTCACCAGAATAGCCGCCGGGCGGCCGTCTCTCAACGGGTGCCCTTTCACGGTAATCTTCTCGCCCGGTTTCAGCGAGCTGATCTTGATGCCCGCGCGCAGCAGGGTGCTGGGACCTTCGGCCTCGAACCCCCAGTCAACTGTCTTGCCTGTCTTGTCCACCACCTCGACCATCAGCCAGGAATGAGGATTCGTGTACTGAAACTCCTTGATGGTTCCCGCCAGCTCGACGTCACTATCCCTGTCGTACGCGGCGGACGAATGATGCGCCAACATGGGGACGCTCCCCATGACCGAAATACCTGCGCCGAGGAACGCAGCCAATACCGCTTTCTTCACTGGATCCTCCATTCGATCGTGACGGTCATCTCTTCTCCTTGGGCGTCTGCGGCTCGTCTGGTCCGCTGATCAACTTGTTCGGGTCCCTGTATCCCTGTTCGCCTTTGAGGATAAATTGCGTGACGCCGTCCGGGGTCTTGACGACGTTGTTGTTTTCCTCGCACGACCACATGTTGATGCGAAGGTTGGGCGTCGTCACCCGAACGAAGCGGTTGACGACATGCCACGGTTCCACCAACGATAACGGATCGTAAACAGTGATGTCGTCCTCAATCGTATTCGCGTTGACTTTCCGGATCTTCTCCACGACGCTGACCTTGTCGCTATAGTCGGGCTGGCCGCGATTATATTGGCCTTCCTTGTTGTTAATCGTGTGCACGACCAGCGTGTCACCGTCCCAGAAGCCGATCGAATCGCCTTCCCACAGGGGGTAGGCTTCGTCTTCAGGCACGTGGCCCCTGCCATCCGTGTAGATGCGGCGCGCCTCGCTTTGCTGTTCGTTGATCCCCCACACCTCTTCCGGGCGAACAATGAACTCGCGAAGGAAGGGTTCGGTGAGCCAGCGTGGAAACCCTGCCGGCAGGCAATAGCTCAGCGAATCCCATTCGACCCCTTTTTTCTGGTCGGCGAGCTTCTTGTCAAACTTGGCCTGGTATGCCGGAGTGAGTTTCGCCGTTGTTTTTGGATCGTAGTTGGGAACTTTGGGATCGAACCTGGTGCCGCCTTCGCGTGCCCAGATGCCGGTCCAATCCGGGAGCTTGTCCCACGTCATCTTGGTCCCGCCGCCGGCCTTTTGTTTCAGCTCCAGAAAGTGCCGTTCCGATTGTTGATACCACTTGGCGTATTCTTGAGCTGACACAATCGCGGGAACAGATATCCAAGCCGCGACCAGCGCGGCCGCAGCAACCGCCGGGTGGGCGCGAAGAGCGTTCATTTCCAATCCCTCCAAGAGCCTACTTTCGTCCGTAATTATCCTTCGACGCGGCTTCCATCAGAAGCGCCGTATCGACGTTGGTACACATCACTTCCATGATTTGATCGAAAGGCGCCAGCTGCAGCGTCACTTTCGGCACGACCCACGGCCGCGTCAACACTTTCGGGTCCTCGATCGTCGCCTCGATCTCGAGCGTGCTCGCGTCGACGCGCCGAAACCGTTCAACGATGTGCAACGCGTCGGAGTGAAACGACACGGTGCCTTCGGCGTGCATCCAGTTCCTCTCGTTGAAGTTCGTCGTGTCGACGACGAACACATCGCCGTCCCAGCGGCCGACCGAATCACCCCGGTACGACGGAGCCACGTCGTCGCGATGTTTTCGCCCGTCGGTCGGGATCAGTTTGAAGCTGTGGTACGTCTCGGTGAGGATCGCGACGAACTTGGGAGTCTGCAGGATTTGTCCGACAAACCCCAGGCCGGTCAAGCTGTTGTTGCTCGTGCCGAATGCCACCGGTACGCAACGCAGCGACGGGTCGTCCTTGTCGCTCAGCGTCTTCGCCTTTTCCTTGGCCGATGGCTGGTACAGATTTGCGAACGTCTCGCGTCCTTGCGGTCGTGCGTCGGCCGCCGCCACCGCGGGGCGAGGCTGTCCGAGTCTCAAGGGGGCGACGGGGATGTCACGCCCCAGCCACCACACCCCGGAGAGATCCGGATGCCCGTCCGCCGTGCGCGGCGCCGGCCCGGCGTTGGTCTTTGGTGCAGGTGCCTGCCCGAAACCAGCATATTGAGCAGCCACAAGCCTCGATCCACTCAGAAACAAAAGCGTGACGATCGGTAGAGCCGCGATCGCGGCGATGAAAAGGGGTCGTACCCCTTTTTCTCGAACCGGGGCTTGAACAAGGGGTACGATCCCTTTTCGCGACAAAAAGTGTCTCATGGCGCTTCCTCCTCTGGAACCCGCTGTGAACACGATCTTCAAAAGTCGAACTGCAGGCTGATCTTGGCGAATCGCGCCAAAAGAATCACCTGCGGCTGCCGGAAGATTGCATACGCATTGCTCTCTGTCAGCACCGCGTTCGAGTTCAAGGCGTTGTAGATGTCGAGGCTGATCACCGAGCGCGTCTGACCGATCTTGAGAAGCTTGCCGACGCGGAGGTCGAGCTGATTCATCCGCTCACCATAGACGGCGCCCACGGCGTACAGGGGCGAGGGCGTGATGACGTACTGCTTTATGAGGTTCACCGTTACGTTGGGAGAGCCTCCGGACAATGACCGCCCTAGCGATGGGGCCACCAGGGCGTTCGGCGCGTTGAAGTTGGCAGCTACGAGCGGCCCTGGGACGCTCTGGAACGACCCGCTGACCTGCACGCCGATTTTGGGGATCGTGTAAGTGCCGAGTCCCTTGACCTGTGTGAGGAACGCCGTGTCTACGTGGCAGTACGACAGCGGCGTCGCGCTCGTGTTCGTCGAAATCAGTTCCGGCAGCTTCGCGACGATGTCGCAGTTATCCCCCG
>QHWL01000126.1 GCA_003222555.1 Acidobacteriota bacterium
CAGCCGGCGGCCCATCTCGCCGGAGAGCTCGGTCGGAAGCGGTCCTTCGCCGACACGGGTTGTATAGGCCTTGGCGACGCCGAGCACGCCGCCGATGGCCCGCGGCCCGACGCCGAGTCCGGTGCAGACGCCACCGATCGACGCGTTCGACGAAGTGACGTAGGGATACGTGCCGTGATCGATGTCGAGCAGCGTTCCCTGTGCGCCTTCGAAGAGAATCGCTCTCCCCTCCCGCATCGCGTCGTTGAGCATCAGCGAGACGTCGCGGGCCCACGGCCTCATGCGCTCGCCGTACTCCACCAGCCGATCGAACACCGGCCGCCAGTCCATCGCGGTGTCCTGGACGAGGCGGTTGCGGGCGGTCACGTTGTCGCGGACGTCCTGCTCGAGGCCACGCGGATCGGCGAGATCGCCGACGCGGATGCCGCGCCGCGCGATCTTGTCCTCGTAGGCCGGCCCGATGCCGCGCGAGGTCGTCCCGAGTTTGCGCTCGCCGCGGCGCGCCTCCGACAGCAGATCCAAATCGCGATGGTAGGGCAGGATGAGGTGGGCCTTGTCGCTGATGAGGATACGGGCTCCGACATCGACGCCGGCCTTCGTGAGCTCGTCCACCTCCGCAAAGAGCGCCTGGGGATCGATCACCACGCCGTTGCCGATGACGCAGGTGACGCCCGGATGAAGAATTCCGGAAGGAATCAGCCGCAGAATGAACTTCGTGCCCTCGACGTACACGGTGTGGCCGGCGTTGTGGCCGCCCTGATACCTGGCCACGATCGAAAAATGCGGGGTCAACAGGTCGACGATCTTGCCCTTGCCTTCGTCTCCCCACTGCGCGCCAAGGACTGCAAGGTTCATATACTGGAGCTCAGATTCTACTCGACGGTCCTCGGCTCGCGGTGCGGGCCGCGACGCCGACCCCCGGCGCGGTGCCCGCGGCAGTGCGATCGGGCTCGCCGCCGGCGCCGGAGGCGACCGATCGCCTCGCGATCCCCCGATGAATCGGACGAGCGAATTCGAAAACGCGTACGGCAATCTAGTCAAGAGAAAAATTTTTCATTTTCAAATTGACAATGCGCGCGGCGCTTCTTAAGGTCTAAGCTTCGCCCTTGTCACACAGAGACCAGCACGGAAGACAGCGCTCCGACATGGCCACCGCAACCCGCAGCATCCCTGGGCCGCGCGGCACGTCGCTCACCTGCGGTGGTCGATGGCACGACCCGGCGCTCCGGATGCTCATGAACAATCTCGACGCCGACATCGCCAGGCGACTCGACGCCCTCCACCCCGGCACCCACCCGTTCGCCTCGCTCGACCAGGACGCCGGCGTGTTCGCTGCCGGTGAGCGTCAGGGCGTTCGGATGCCGGCAGCTGAGGAACGCGCATGCTGACGCCTCGCACCGGCCTGGCACGCCGTACGATGGCGGCGCTCGACGCCTCGCCGTCCCGCATCCCGGTCCTCGTCGGCGGGTGCGGCAGCGGCCGGACGACGCTGCTGCAGCAGCTTCACGACCGGATCGGCCGGACGTCGGCACAGTACATCGACGTGGAGCGGACGGCCACCACGCCGGAGCGGTTTCTGCGCGCGATCGTCACGTCCTCGCCCTTCCCCGCCGGCGATACGGCGCCGGCCGGTGTCCGGGCGGCCTTCGACGCCACTCTCGCGTTCTTCGCGCGTGCGCGCGCCGCCGGCGCCGCCCCGGCCACGTTCTTGCTCGACGAATTCCTCGAGCTGCGGACCTTCGAGAGCTTCCCCGGACTGCGCCGCGTGCTCCACGAGCTGGTCGAGGCCCTGGCGGCGAGCGGCAATCGCCTGGTCCTCACGAGCCGTTATGTCGCGCGCACGATGCGGTTGCTGCGCGGCCGCTCGCCGCGATTCGAAATCATCCACATGCCGCCGGTCTCCGCCGACGACACGCTCGACATGTTGGGCCTGGCGGGCGCCTCCGGCGACACGCACGAGGCCGGACACCTGGCCCGCACCGTCCAGGCGCTCGCCGACGGCAGACCGGCCTACGTCTCTGCGCTCGCCGACGAGCTCGCCGACATGCGCGAGCACGGCGGCGGCGATCCCATCAGCGCGCTCGCCTCGCTGCTGGCGCCCGGCGGGCGGCTCACCAAACAGTGCGGCTTCAGCTACGAGCTGCGCCTGCATCGCGCCCGCGGCTACGGCGCGCTCAAAGCCATCCTCGAAATTGTCGCGGAGGAAGAAGGCCTTACGCTCACCGAGATCTCGCAACGGCTGCAGCGCACGCCGGGGTCGACCAAGGATTACCTGTCGTGGCTCGAGGACGTCGATCTGGTCATCGGACGGTCGAAGCGCTATAGCTTCATCGACCCGCTGCTGCGCGTCTGGGTGCGGCTGCACTGCCACGCGAGTCCGCCGACCGAGGAGGAAGTGGCGAGCGAGATGCACCGCTTCGCGCTGCCGCGCCTTCCCCAGCACGAACCGGCGCTGGCCATGGCGACGGCGGGCGGCGGTCCGAGCGACGAGGACAAGAAGGCGTGGGGAATCATTGAGATCGACTAATTGACAATTAGGAATTTCGGATTGGGGATTAATTCTTAATTCATCATGCCTAATTCCTAATTCTTGAGTCTCTCCAACGCGAGCCGTGCGGCTTCCTGCTCAGCTTCCTTTTTACTCGCCCCGCCCGCTTCCGCCACCGGCTCGCCGCTCACCACCACCTCCACCTGAAACAGCTTGCGATGATCGGGTCCGGTCGTGCCGGCGAGCCGGTACTCGGGAAGCGGCCGATCGTGGGACTGCAGATATTCCTGCAGCGCCGACTTGTAATCCTGCGCCGTCACGCCGTGCCGGTGCACGTCGTCGATCAAGGCCGCGAACTCGCGCGCGATGAAGGCGCGCACCTGCTCGACGCCGCCGTCCAGGTAGATGGCCGCGATGAGCGCCTCGTAGCCGTCCGCAAGCAGCGCCAGCTTGCGGCGGCCGCCAGTCTTCTCTTCCCCGCGCCCGAGCAACAGGTGCTCGCCCAGATTCAGACGTTCGGCCTGCCGCGCGAGGGTCGTCGTCGAGACGAGCGCGGCCTTCGTCTTCGACTTTTCTCCCTCGTCGAAGCCGGGAAACTCCCGGAAGAGCATGTCGGCGACGACGAAGCCGAGCACGGCGTCGCCCAGGAACTCCAGCGATTCGTTGTCGTGAACGCCGCCGCTCGCGTCCTCGTTGGCGCGCGAGGTGTGCGTCATCGCGTGTTCGAGCAGCCCGCGGTCGCGGAACCGGTACGCGATGGCCTGCTGCAGCGACTCGAACTCGTCGCGCAGCCGCACGAGCTGCCCGTTGGCCAGCTCCGTGCGGTGGCCTTCGATGATGCGACGCGCGTGGTCGGCGTCGTCTGGATGCACCGAAATCCGGACCTCGCCGGTGCTGTTGACGGTCAGCGGAAAAATTGAATGCGGGACGTCAGGCGACACGACGAGCATGACGCCGTGCGCCTCGAGCAGCCCGCGCACGATGCTCGCTTCGATATCGGAGTGCGTTTGAAAGATGACGACCAGATCAGTCACGAGATTCAGTCACGACATTAAGGCAGAGACCGCCGAGCGCGCAGAGAATCCTTCATGACGTTTGCTCTGCGAGCTCTGCGTCCACTGCGTCGATCGTCGTTCCCCCGGCCGCACGCTCATCGATCTTCAGCAACACGAGCGTGATGTCGTCGTGCTGCGGCGCGTCGCCGACGAATGCCTGAACCTCACGCAACACGCGCTCGCGGAGCTCATCGGACGGGAGGTGGCCGTGCTCTTCAATCAGATGCCCCAGCCGGACCTCGCCGAAGCAGTCGTCGCCCGCGTTCATCGCCTCGGTGATGCCGTCGGTGAACAACAGGTAGAGGTCCCCCGGGTGCAAGACCATTGTCTCCTCGACGAGCAAGCGCTCGAACATCTCGCCCTTGTCGATTTTGAGCCCGAGCACGAGACCGTCCGGCGCGAGCACCTGAACCCGATGCGAACCCTCGCAACCGGGTCCCGGCAGGAACATCAGCGGAGTGTGCCCGGCTCGCGCGTAGGTGAGCGTGCGCGCGCGCAGATCGACGATCGCGTAGGTCATGGTGATGAAGCTTCTCGCGTCGAGGTTGTCGGTGATGATCCGGTTGGCGGTGATCATCAACTCGCGCGGCGAGGTATGGATCTGGCTGAGGGAGAGCACCAGGCCTTTGAGCTCCGCCATGTAGAGCGCCGCCGACGTCCCCTTCCCGGAGACGTCGGCAATCAAGACGCCGAGGCGCTCGTCGTCGATCCGGAAGAAGTCGTAATAGTCGCCGCCGACTTCGCGCGCCGGCACGCAGAGCGCGGTGACCGAGAGCCCGGACATGAGGAGCGGCCCCTGCGGAAGCAGCGACATCTGGATTTCTCGCGCGATCCGCAGCTCTTCCTCGAGCCGCTTCTTCTCCGCCGCCTGCCGCAGCAGATCCTCGATGCTCGCGGTCATCGAGTTGAACGACTCGGCCAGTTCGCCCAGCTGATCGTGTGCCTTGACCGCGATCTTGTGCGTGAAGTCGCCCTGCCGCACGCGCTCGGTGCCCGCAAACAATTCGTGGACCGATCCGGTAATGGACTTGGCGAGCGCCAGCCCGACGACAAGCGCTACGCCTTCGATGACCAGGAACAACCCGCCGACCACGACGAGCAGGACGAGCAGGAGCGCTTGACCGAAGCTGCGATTGCCGATGAGCCCATGGCCCGACGCGATGCGGTCGTAGATCTCGGCGATGCTCAGCTGCGTCGACACGAGCAGGGTGCCTGGCTTGCCCGTGTTCCAGTCGCGGTATTCGAGAAAGGTCACCCAATTGAGCGGACCGGTGGTCTGCGTGCCCGCCGAGCGGCTCGCCGCGGAGTCGCCTCCCTCGCGGCCCTCAATCGGCTTCGCCTCGCGTCGATCGGCGATCTCCACGACGCTGACGCTCTTGACTTCGACGCCGGTGTCGCTCCGGAGCCGCTGCTTCACGTTGTCGTTGACGAGCAGATCGACGATCACCGCGTACCCGGGAGTCGCCGAGTCGGGAAACGCCGCCGCGCGCACGAACATGTGCGTGTCCGCCGCCGGTTCCAAGAGGCCGGCGCCTTGGCCGGTCGCGGCGGTCGATGTGGGCGGCATCTCGTTCGGCGGAGCGGCGCCAGTCGCGTGCGAGTACGAGAACAGACCGCTGAAGCCGCGGCAGTCAATCCACGGCGGGAGCGCACGGGGCGGCTCGACATGCCTCCACGGTCCCGCCGTCACCGGCGGCGACGCCGGTGCCGCAGCCACGCCATCGGGAGGAACGACGCCGATTCGAGCGCACGGCCGGTTGACAGGCAAAATGACAATCGACGCACCAGGAAAG
>QHWL01000127.1 GCA_003222555.1 Acidobacteriota bacterium
ACGCCTTGAGCGTGATCAGGTACGCCGGATCTTTCGCGTTGCGCCGAATCGGAATGGCGCCGGTGACATGGCGGTGCAGCAGGCCCAGCGGGCCGCCGAACAGGTTGATGCCCGCGGCGATGAGCGGCGGCCGCACGCCGTTGTCGTCGAGCACCAGCGGCTCGACGAGGTAGTCGGTATGGCTCTTGTGGTTCGACGCGTACACGACGCGGTGTTCCCGGGCCGCCGCGACGGGGTGATGCAGGTTCTCGGGCTTGCGCTCGATCTTGCGCAATATCGGATAGAGCGGATGCTGCAGCGCGCGGTAAATCGGGTACCGCTGCGTCGTGCGCAACTCGTCGAGATAGGCGTAAATCCGATCGCGCGCCCGGGCGCCGCGTTCGCCATATCCGCCCCGCAGATATTTGACGACTTCCTCGCGCGCCAGTACGGCCTCTGAGATCTCGTCCAGCATGGAGCAGTCGGACTATAGCACGCCGGCCGCGCCGCGGTCGGCGGTCGCTGCCCGTCATTATAATGGCCCGATGGACGGCGCCGCGATTGACTGGGTGACCGACACCGTGCTGCAGTCGCTCGCGAGCGACGAGCCGCTCACCGCGCCAGCGCTGACGTTCCTGGTACGCCGGTATACCGCCACCGAGCGCGAGGATCTCCGCGCGGCGCTCGAGTCGGCTCTCGCGCGCGCCGTTGACAGCCAGCTGGCCGCGGCGCCGTGCGACGAGCGCGCGGCCTGGTTGACGCTGTTTGTCGAAGCCGCCGGCGTGTCGGCCGACGAGCGGCTTCATGCCGCGGCGGTCGACCTCGTCTCGAGCCTCGGCCGCGAGTGGGGTCGCCAGGCGTACGTCGACGAAGCGGCCGTCTCCATCGATGCCTGCCTGGCGGCGAGCGATGTCTTCGATATTCCCGACCTCGTCCAGACCGCGATCGACGGGCTGGAGCACGTCCTCGGCGCCGCTTATCGTCCCGGAGAAGGTGTCGCGCACGTCGTGGCCGAGCCGGGCGGCGCCCGCGGCCGCCTGAGCGATCACGTCCGCTGCGCGTCGGCGCTCCTGACGGCGTACTGGCGAACCGCACGGCTGCCCTATTCGATGCTTGCCGAGGAGCTCATGCAGTTTGCGCGCCGCACGCTGTGGGACGAGCGGGACGGGGGATTCTATGACGTCCCGCACGGGACGAAGCCCTTCGCGCTCAACTGCGAGGCGGCTCGTGTCGTGTGCCGTCTCGCCGGACTGCACCGCGAAGACGACTACCGCAAGGCCGCCGTGATCGCAGTGGACGCCGACTACAGTCGAGATGCGTTGCGCACGCTGGAGTCGCAGACGCCCGCGTACCGGCAGCACGGGCCGCTCAGCGCCGTGTACGGCCTCGCGCTCGGCGAATGCTTGGCGATCATGAAATTGTAGATTTCAGATTGCAGATTGAAGATTGATTGTAGGATTGAGGTGGTTGATTTGAAATCTGCAATCTGCAATCTACAATCTGCAATCTCCCGGAGTTGACACCTTGTCCCTCGATCGCTCCTCGTTGATTCCAGCCCTGAAAAACGTCGCGACCCGGTTGCGGATCGACTCCGTCAAGTCGACCTCGGAAGCGGCGAGCGGGCATCCCACGAGCTGCTGTTCGGCCGCCGACCTCGTCGCCGCGCTGTTTTTCGCCGAGATGCGATTCGACCCGCACGACCCGCGCAACGCCGTCAGCGACCGGTTCGTGCTCTCGAAAGGCCACGCTGCACCGATTCTTTATGCCGCCTGGGCGGAAGCCGGCGCGTTCGATCGAGCCGAGCTGTTGAAGCTGCGCCGGATTGATTCGGATCTCGAAGGCCATCCGACGCCGCGGCTGCCCTTTGTCGACGTCGCGACCGGCTCGCTCGGGCAAGGCATCTGCGCTGCCGTGGGCATTGCGCTGAACGCGCGGCGCATCGGGTCCGATTACCGCACCTACGTGCTCATCGGCGACGGTGAATCGGCCGAAGGGTCGGTGTGGGAGGCCGCCGACGTCGCCGCGACCGACCGCCTGGATAACCTGTGCGGCATCACCGACGTGAACGGGCTCGGCCAGAGCCGTCCGACGATGTGGCAGCACGACATGGACGCGTTCGCGCGGCGGTGGCGCGCGTTCGGCTGGCACGCCGTCGTCATCGACGGCCACGATCTCGACCAGGTTCTCGACGCCTATGAAGAGGCCCGACGCACGAAGGGCCAGCCGACGATGATCCTGGCGCGCACGATCAAAGGCAAAGGTGTGTCGTTCGCCGAAGGGAAGGACGGATGGCACGGGAGGGCCTTCAAGAAGGGAGACGAGCTCGATCGCGCCCTCGCGGAGCTCGAAAAACAGCTGGTGCCCGCGTCCTCGAGCATGAACCTCGCTCAGCAGATTCCCAGACCGGCGGCCAAGCCGCCTCGGGAGGCCCCGCCCAAGCCGATGGCGGCACCGTCGTACAAGCTCGGCGAACAGGTCGCGACACGCGAGGCGTACGGCACGGCGATCGCCAAGCTCGGCGAAGCCGATTCCCGTGTCGTCGCACTGGACGCGGACGTGAAGAATTCCACCTTCAGCGACAAGTTCGAAAAGGCGCTGCCGGATCGTTTCTACGAAAACTTCATCGCGGAGCAGATTATGATCGGCGCGTCGATGGGCCTCGCGGCGCGCGGCGCGATTCCGTTTCCGTCGACGTTTGCGTGTTTCCTGTCGCGTGCGGCCGATTTCATCCGCATGGCGGCGATCAGCAATGTCGGGATCAAGATGGCCGGTTCGCACGCCGGCGTGTCGATCGGCGAAGACGGCCCGTCGCAGATGGCGCTCGAAGACCTGGCGATGTGCCGCACGCAGCCGAACATCACCGTGCTGTACCCGTGCGACGCCGTCAGCACCGAGCGGCTCGTGGGGCTTGCCGCGTACCGCCCCGGCCCCGCCTACATTCGGACCAGCCGCCCGAAGACGCCGGTGATCTACTCAACCGACGAGGTCTTCACGGTGGGCGGCCTCAAGATTTTGCGCGAAAGCGCGAACGACGTCGCCACCGTGATTGGCGCCGGCGTGACGGTGTTCGAAGCGCTCAAGGCGCACGATCAGCTGAAAGCGTCCGGCACGTCGATTCGTGTCATCGACCTGTACTCGGTCGCGCCGGTCGATCGCTCTGCCCTCGTGACGGCAGCACGTGCGACGGAGGGCTGCCTGATCACGGTCGAGGATCACTACGCGGCGGGCGGGATCGGCGACGCTGTCGCGGAGGCGATCGCGGACACCGGTCTGACGGTGCATCGCCTCGCCGTACGGGAAATCCCGCGCAGCGGCAAACCCGATGAGCTTCTCGATCGTTATGGAATTTCGGCCGGCCATATCGTCGAGGCGGTGCGCGCGATGAAGGGCCGCAAGGCGGTCGGCGCGACCGCCGACCGCCCGTGAAGCGAGCCCGGCTTTTCGGGGCCTAGAAGGCGCGACCTCGCTGACGCCCCTCCTGCCCGCGCCGCCGCTGCCCCTCGGCCTGCAGCGACCGCAGCTTTGCCTGCTGCTCCTGCGTGAGAATTTGAAAGACTTCGCCGAATGCCCTCGCGCTCGCAGCAGCGACGTCGGCCTCGGCCTGGCCGAGCGCTGCGCTCTTGTCGCGCACGAGCGCCTCGTCGAACGTGCCGCTGGTGATTGCCGCTCTGAGCCCTCGGCGTGCGGTGCCCACGTGGTCGGCCAGCGATTGCCACTCGTCCCGGTGCGATTGTGCGATGGCCTTGATTTGATCCTTTTGGGCGTCGCTCAGATTGAGCTGCGACGCGATCATTTGGATCGGACCCAGGATCGTCCCTCTAAGGCCCTGGAATCCCGGCCCTTCCGGCCCTCCGCGTCGCCCCATAAACAGACCAGGCGCGCCGTTCGTATTCTGCCTATATACGGTTGGACGGACGGTGGGTGACGGCGAGATGCACGAGTTGTGAAAAATTCGGTGGCAGCCGGTCGCGTCGGCCGAGCTCGAGGCAATGAGGCAAAAATGACCCAGAGTCCCCGCGTCCTTGTCGTCGAAGACGAGCCCAACATTCGGGAACTGGTCTGCCTGCACCTCGGCCTCGAAGGCTACGCCTGCGACGGCGTCGGCGACGGCCGAGAGGCGCTGACGCGCGCCGAGGCCCAACGCTTCGACCTGCTGGTCCTCGACGTGATGATTCCCGAGCTGGACGGATTGTCGCTCTGCCGTGCTGTTCGCAACGGGCGAACCAATCACGATGTCCCGATTCTCATTCTGACGGCGCGACGTGAAGAGTCGGACAAGGTCGTCGGTCTCGAAAGCGGCGCCGACGATTACCTCACCAAGCCGTTCGGCGTGCGCGAACTGGTGGCGCGTGCACGCGCGCTGTTGCGGCGGCCTCGTCAGCCGGCCCTTGCGGCCGCGGAAGACCTCGAGCCCGGCGAGGGCCAGCCGGTAGTTCGGGTGCACGACGTCGAGATCGATCCCGCCAGACGCCGCGTGCGGGTCGACGGTAAGGATATCGAGCTGACGGATCAGGAATTCCGGCTGCTGCATCTCCTCGCGACGCGCGCCGGCATCGTGTTCAGCCGCGAAGCGCTGCTCGCAAAGATCTGGCGCGGCGACACCTTCGTCACCGTGCGGAGCGTCGATACGCTGGTGAAGCGACTACGCCGCCGCATCGAGCCCGATTCCAGCCGGCCGCGCTACCTGCTCACCGTCTGGGGCGTCGGTTACAAGTTCGCCGACGTGTGAGGAAAAAAGCGCACCTGCTAGCACAGGCGAAGACGCTATCACGAAGCCACGAAGAAACACGAAGTATCTTTAGGTTTTCGTGTGCCTTCGTGTGCTTCGTGTCTTCGTGATGAAAGACGCGGCGTAGCCCGTGATGGGCTTTTTGAACTCAATCGAAGTCCGGCACCGGCGGCAGTTGCCGCTTGTGCTCGCTGGCGCGT
>QHWL01000128.1 GCA_003222555.1 Acidobacteriota bacterium
TGGAAATGTGCGTGAGCGGCTTGGCCTCTCCGCCGTCGAGGGACAGCAGATAAAGGTTTGCGTCGCCGTCGCGCGTGCTGACGAACGCAAGCGACCTGCCATCCGGGGAGAAGATCGGCGCGGTGCTGGCGTCACTCCACGTGAGTTGTCGAGTCTGGCCACTGGCAAGCTCCAGCAGCCAAATGTGCGTCGTGCGCTTGCCGCGCGGGAGATCGCTCGTCGTCACCGTGTAGACGGCGCGCGCGCCATCTGGCGAGACCTGCACGTCGCCGATCGACCGAATACGATATAAATCCTCGAGCGTGAACGCGCGTTTCTGAGCGTAGGCTGGCGCAGTCGCGCAGAGAACGACCATCAGCAACGAGCAGTGTCGCATCATGACTATTTGCCCTTCGTCTCGGTGTAGATCCCAGAAATCGAAGCCGTGATTTTAGCCGCCCGCGATGGCATAGTCCATTATGCCTGCTAAAAGAGGTCGCCGTCGCCGTTCGAGGCGAGAAGGGACCCAGGCTGGCACGCAAGAGACGCTGGACCGCCCCTGCCCAGGCTCGCGTGAGCGGCGCACGCTGGTTTATAGTCCTGTCGTGAAAGATTTTCGCCGTGACGACTTCGAGCCAGTCTCCATCGATCCGAGGAGCTTTGCCGGCGGCGTGCGATCCAAAAAGGTCGCGTCTGAGGTGGGCGGGGTTTCGGTCCTCGTCTACCGCGTCGAGTTCGACGCGGGCGGACGGACTCACTGGCATCGCCACACGGGCGCCCAATGGCTTCTGATCATCGACGGGCGGATTCGCGTCCAGAAATGGGGCGAGGCGGCCCGGGACGTGGGCGCGGGCGACATTGTCGTGATCGAGCCAGGGGAAAAGCACTGGCACGGTGCTGCGCCGGGCTCAGCCGGCACCCATCTCGCTGTGAACCTGAATTCCACCACGGAGTGGCTCGAGGCCGTGTCGGACCAACCGCTCGCTTAGGGCTCTGCGGCCTCCGCGGTCTCTGCGTTGAACGTGATTCGTTCACAGTGTCTGAATGCCTGTTTCGTTGCGAACATCAACATACCTTGAGCGACGGCGTCACGAGACCGCCGAGAAGAAAACGCTGAGAACTCTGGACGTGCTCCGCGCGCTCTGCGGCAATCCGGAAGGCGCTTAGGTTGACCTTCAGCCAATCCTCGAGCTCCTGGCGACGGAGCGAACTTCGTATGTAAGTAAATGACTCTGAAGCGGTTCGACGCTCAAATGTCTCACGCCACAGAATGGGCACACGAAGAACGTTCTTGTCAGTGACGCACTGACAGTCTGCGCAACCGCGCCGGACCGTCGCCGACACCCCTATCGCTGAAGGACTTGGACGGCCTCGTCGGGTCCGGATTGGAGAGACGGCACAGTTCCAGCACTCGGTGGCCGAAAGGCACAAATGGACTGCTCCTTCGGGCGAAAGTTCACCGGCTGCCGCGTCGCGATCATCGTGCTGACGATGTCGCGCGTTGTCGTTGCTCAGGATTCTCTAGCGACGGCCCGGGATCTCTATGCGGCGGCCGCGTACGAAGACGCGTTGTCGCTGCTGAATGGCATGCGCGCGTCCGACCGCCGTCCCGAGGACGGCCGTCTCGTCGACCAATACCGTGCTCTCTGTCTGATTGCGCTCGGACGCGCGTCGGAAGGCGAGCGCGCCATCGAGGCCATCATCCTGGTGGCTCCTTCCTACCAACCCACTGAGTCCGAGTTCCCTCCCCGTGTGCGCACGCTGTTCCGAGATGTCAGGCGACGCATGCTGCCAACCATCATCCAGCGAAAGTATCAGGACGCGAAGGCGGCATTTGATCGCAATGACTTGGCCTCGGCACAGGAAGGCTTCAAGCAGGTGCTGGATCTCCTTGGCGATGCGGACCTTGGATCGACCGCCGCTCAGCCCCCGCTGGCAGAGCTTCGCACGCTTGCGATCGGGTTTCGAGATCTCAGCGTGAAGCCAGCTCTGCCACCGCCAGTCCCGCAACCTCTCCGGGCAACGCAGACTTCCACGCCCGGCCCCTCGTTACGGCCCGTCGGCCCGCAGATCTACAGCGCGAACGACGCGAATGTGTTGCCTCCAAGCGTCCTGCGGCAATCATTCGGGGCGCTGGCTGACGTGTTCGCGGTGCGATCAGGAGTTGTCGATATCGTCATCAACGAGGTCGGCGAAGTGGAGTCGGCGACGATGATGATGTCAGTGAATGCGGTGTACGACCGAGTCGCGTTGGCGACGGCGAAGAGCTGGCGCTACAGGCCGGCGACGCTGAACGGAGTGGCTGTCAAATTTCGTACCTCGGTCGAGGTCGAGCGAAGAGCCCCGCGCTGACGAACCGGCGAGCCCTTTCAGAATTTGGAGTAAGTCGACAGTTTTGCCGTGCGAACCCGACGAGTGTCGCTGGTGCGAGCGCGCCGTACCGTGAAGACCACGTCCTCTAAGGACGAGTTGCTGACAAGGGCGCCCAGCTCAGCAGCGGGCATGACCGTTGCCCCGGTGTAACACCGCTGTACCAACATTCTCGATTCGTTCGATTGAGACATCGGCCTTTGATTAAGACATCAGGAAGGGTCGTGTGATGACACATTGTGGCTCGCTCGTGATCTCGCGCGCGACAACATCGATGCTGCTGCTACTGTTTGTCGCCATCGGCTCGCCGGCGGCGGCGCAGTCTGGTTCGGGCGTCGCAGCCATCGAGGGTACGGTCACCGACCCCGACAATAGACCGATTCTCAGCGCGCTGGTGGCCATCGTCAGCAGCGAGACCGGCTACGAGCGCATCGTGTTCACCGATGCGCGCGGCCGCTATTTCGCATCCGCGATGCCTGTAAGCTCGTACGCGGTTGATGTGGTGATTACCGGTTTCGCCCGCGTGCATCAGGAAGGCGTGCGGCTGACGGTCGGCGAGACCGAGACGATCAACGTCAGCATGAAAATCGCCAGCGTCACGGAGGACGTCACCGTGTCTGCCGCGATTCCGCGGATCGACAAAGACGAGACTGCGACCGGCTCAATCGTGGCCGCGCGGGAGGTGTCGGACCTACCCATCCGCGGACGCGATTTCACCGAGTTCGCGCAGCTGACGCCGGCCATTACGCAGGAGAGCGACCGCAACGGGCTGGTCATCGCCGGCCAGCGATCGATCAACTCGAACATCGCCATCGACGGCGCTGACTTCAACGATGCGCTGCAGGGGAACCAGCGCGGTGGCAACGAAGGCGTGTTCTTCTTCCCGCAGGCCGCGGTTCGCGAATTCCAGGTCATTCGCAGCGGCGCCAATGCAGAAATCGGGCGCACCAACGGCGGATTCGTCAACGTGGTGACCAAGTCGGGGTCGAACGAGGTGCACGGCGAGGGGTTCTACTACGATCGCGAGAAGGTGCTGACTTCGCCTGACGCGTTCGGTCGCAGGTTGAACAACCAGCAGAGCCAGGCGGGCGGATCGGTCGGAGGACCGCTCTCGCAGGATCGGGCGTTCTTCTTCGTCGCCGCCGAGCACAGCCTCCTGCAAGCCCCGTACGCGGTGCAGTTCGATGCTCAGGCCCCCGGCGTGACGGTGCCGGCCAACCTCCTCGCGCTGCAGGGAGAGCAGCGCTCCACGAACCGGCCGACGGCAGCCTTTGGTCGCGCCGATGTGACCGTCGGCAGCGGATTGCTGAACGTGCAGGGCACCTACACGCGGCTGCGTGGCGAGAATTTCAACTTCGATACGCTGCAGATCAATCAGGCCGTCACGACCAATTACATGCGGACAAGTCAAAGTCTCGGTCTGAAGACTGGCTTGACATCGGTGTTCGGCGCGGGATTCTTGAACGAGGTCCGTGGCCAGATCGCGACCGACAATCGCGACGAGATTCCGAACCAGAAATCGGCCCTCGCGTCGATTACCGGATTCGGGAACCTCGGTGGAGATTCCGGCCGCCCTCGCGCCTACGAGACGACGCGGTACGAAGTGACCGATCAGCTGAGCGCCACGGCGGGCGCGCATCGTTTCCGCTTCGGGTTCGACTACAACCGGAACTACGTCGGACAGCAGCGTGAAGACAACATTCAGGGTCGCTACGACTACAAATCCCTTTCCGATTTTCTCGCCGGCAAGATCAGCCGGTACCGCCAGACGGTGCTGGTCTTCGATCCGAACGACGCGTTTTTCCAGGGCACGCAGCAGGAGATCGCCGCGTACGCGCAGGACAAGATGAACCTGGGAGAGAACGTCACGGTCAACCTCGGCTTCCGTTGGGAAGGGCAGTGGAATCCTCAGCCGACCAAGCCCAACCCGGCGATTCCGTACACGGGCTACATTCCAAATGATCTGAGGCAGTGGCAGCCGCGCGCCGGGATCGCGTGGGACGTGTCGGGTTCTGGCAGAACCGTCGTCCGCGCGACCGGAGGGATGTACGACGCACGGACGCCGGCGACCCTGTTCCAGCGTGTCTTCACCGACAACGGCATCACGACGCTCGCGGTCGACAGCAAGTTCGATCCGAACGTGCTGAAGCTGCTGACGTATCCCAACCCGCTTTCCGGCATGCCGCCCGGAATCAACGTGACCGCGCCGCGCGTGTTCGGGTTCGATCCCAATTTCATCAACCCCCGCTCGTTACAGGAGTCGGGAACCGTCGAACAACTGCTCGGCGACAACGTGACGTTGTCGCTCGGCTACCTGCACAGCTCCACGAGCAATCTGCAGCGGCGGCTGGATCGCAACCTCTTCCGGCCGACGATCGACGCGACCGGCATGCCGATCTTCCCGACAACGCGGCCGGATCCGACGATTGGCGCGCTCTCGATCAACGAATCGACCGCCCGTTCAGTCTACGACGGGCTGGCCGTCTCGCTGACGCATCGGCTGGCCCATCATTTCGAAATGCAGGCGAACTACACGCTGGCCCGCAACATGGACGACGACTCGAACGAGCATCTGTTCCGGCGGGAAACGGCGCTCAATCCGTTCGACCTCGCGGCAGAATGGGCATACTCGAAGAACGACGCCCGCCACAACTTCAATGTGAACACGCTCGCCGATCTTCCGGGCGGTCTCATGGCCGGCGCGATCCTGTTCGCCCGGACCGGCACGCCGTATACGCCGATCGTGGGGTTCGACACCCAGAATGACGCCAACGACGAGAACGACCGCGCCATCATCAACGGGCACATCGTCGGGCGCGACAGCTTCCGTCAGCCTGCCTTGTTCGACCTCGACGTCCGGCTCCTGAAAGCCTTCCGGTTCTCGAGCGGCCGGGAGATCGAGCTCATCGCCGAAGCGTTCAACGTCACCCGGGCGCTGAACTTGAATTTCGGTCCCGATGCGGTCGGCCCATTCGGCACGCCGGCTCAGCCGGTCGCGACGGCTGGACAGCCCCTGTTCGCGCCGTCAACCGCCCGGTTTGGCGGCCCACGTCAGCTGCAGCTCGGACTGCGCGTGGTGTTCTAAAGTTCCGACACCTTTCTCCCGACATCTTTCTTCTGGAGGACACTGAATGGCTAAGAGCTATGTGAAGGTCGTGCTGTCGACGTTTGGATGCATTGCGGCGCTGTCGGCGATCCTGATTGCTGATAACAGCTCGTACCAACATGTGTTGTTGCTGAGCGTTGACGGGCTTCACGCGTCGGACCTCGCGTGGTACGTCGGGCAGCACCCGACGTCGCCACTCGGCCAGTTGAGCGCCAGCGGACGCACGTACACGAACGCGAAGGCCACGATGCCGTCGGACTCGTTTCCGGGCCTGCTCGCGATGGTGACCGGCGGGACCCCGCGGTCGACCGGCGTTTACTACGACGACGGCTACGATCGAACCCTGTTGGCGTCCAACGCGACCTGCGTCCCCGGCCAGCCCGCGCCGGGTACCCGCGTCCAATGGAAGCAGAACCTGGACACCTTGCCCTTTACGTCGTTTCAGTCCTTCATTGACGAGAAGAAGCTGCCCTTCAATCCCGCGGATTGCTCGCGCGTGTATCCGCACCAGTTTCCGAGGGTGAATAATGTGTTCGAGCTCGTCAAGGCCGCCGGTGGCCGGACGGCATGGTCCGACAAGCACCCCGCGTACGAATTTCTCAACGGCCCTTCTGGAACCGGCATCGACGATCTCTACACCCCGGAGATCGCGAGCTGCCTGGGCACGCTGCCTTGTCCCCTAGGCAGCACCGTCATTACCAACAGCTTCCAGCAAACCATGGACTACGACGACATGAAGGTCGGCGCCATTCTGAATCAGATACATGGACTGGATCATACTGGGACGGCCATTGTTGGCGTGCCGGCGGTCTTCGGCATGAACTTCCAGGCAGTGAGCGTGGGGCAGAAGCTCAGTAGCGTTACCGAAGGAGTCGGCGGTTACGTGGTGGACCCCGCGACCGGGGTGTTGACACCCTCTGCTCCTTTGCAGACTGCGCTCGCTCATACCGATGAAGCCATCGGCAAAATGGTGACGGCCCTGCGCGTTAACGGCGTGTTTGATTCAACGCTCATCATCATCTCGGCGAAGCACGGCAACTCGCCCATGGACCCGGCCACGCTCGTCCGCGTCGACTCGTGATCAGCGCCATGGTCAACTCAGTCGCGCCAGGGCTGGCGCTTCTGAGCGCCGACACCGGTCCGCTCATCTGGTTCAAAGACCAGAGCACGACGTCGCAAGTGGTGGCAGTGCTGGATACGCCTGCGAATCGAGCGCTTGCTCACATCGACCAGATTCTCTGGGGTTCCAAGTTGCCCGAGACGTTTGCCGACCCGCTCACCGATTCGCGCGCTCCGGACATCGCCCTGGTCGCAACTCCGGGAACGGTGTACACGACGGCCGCAACGAAGATCGCCGATCACGGCAGCTTCAGTGACGATGATGCCCACGTCGCGCTACTCGTCTCGGCAACATCGATGGAGATGAGGACCATCGACGACCCGGTCGAGACGCGGCAGATCGCCTGCACGATCCTGAAGTCGCTCGGGGTGGACTGCGACAGGCTGATGTCTGAGCGGGTCGAGCACTCTAAGGCCTTGGCTCACAAGGACCGTAAGAACCGGGACGCCGACGACACCGACGACGACGACAGCGACGGTCTCCGTTAACAGAAAGCACGCGCCGAGACCGCAGAAATACAATTTCTCTGCGGTCTCAGCGCGCTCGGCCGAATCCTCCCGCCGGATCTGCCAGCACTCCATCTCGTCGAACGTGACTTCCACGACGGAGTGGCTCGAGGCCGTGTCGGACGAACCACTTCCGGAGACCCGGCGTCTGCCTTTTCCCATTCATTGACACGCTCCGCTCAAAGAATCTAGAGTCAAACAGGAACGCGCCTGGCGCGATTCCCACTCTCGGTGGTGCCCTGGAAGGAGTGCCCCTCACGGAGGTTCTCGCGTGCTGTCTCAAGTTGAGAACGAAACGATCACTCGAGTGGGATCCGGCACCCCTATGGGTACCCTGATGCGGCGGTACTGGCAGCCGGTGCTGCTGTCGTGGGAGCTGCCGGAACCGGACTGTCCCCCCGCGCGGGTGCGGATCTTGGGCGAGGATCTCGTGGCGTTCCGTGACACTAGCGGACGCGTCGGGTTGATGGACGAATTTTGTCCTCACCGAAGGGCGTCGCTGTGGCTCGGACGCAACGAGGAGAACGGCTTGCGGTGCGTGTTCCACGGCTGGAAGTTCGACTTCAAGGGCGCGTGCGTGGAGATGCCCAACGAGCTGCCGGAGTACGAGTTCAAACACAAGGTGCGGGTCACGGCGTATCCGACGCAGGAGACGGGGGGAGTGATCTGGGCGTACATGGGCCCGACCGAATACATGGCGCCGCCGCCCAGGTTCGAATGGACTCGCCAGCCGGCCACGCACCTGCACGTGTCGAAGTCGCTGCAGGAGTGCAACTGGCTCCAAGCCCTCGAGGGAGGCCTCGATTCCATTCACTCGTCGTTCCTCCATCGCCGGTTCAGCGGCAGCAGAGCAGGTCTCGGCGGGCATCGAGCCGGTGCGGTCGCGGCGAAGCTGGACGTCAGGCCCACTCCGTACGGCTATACCTACGCCTCAATCCGCCCGTTGAAGGACAACGAGGGCAACTACGTCCGCACGTACCACTACGTCCTTCCCCATCATCAAATCCGGGCGATTCAGGAGCTCACCGACGACGGCGGCACGAAGTCGAAGATTGCCGGCCACATGTCGGTGCCGATCGACGATGAGAACTGTGTGGTGTGGAACTGGTATTACAGCTTGGGCCAGCCCTTGGACGAGAAGGATCGAGACGAGTCGTTTTGGGGCAACGGACCCGCCTTCGTCGACTACCAGAACGGCTTCCGGCCGCGCCTGCAATACAGCAAGGCCAACAGCTGGGGAATAGACCGCCGCGTTCAGAAATATGAGACGTATACCGGCATTGAAGGGGTCAACCAGCAGGACCGGGCGGTGCAAGAGTCGATGGGGCCGATCGTCGATCGAAGCCAGGAGCACCTGGGCCAGACCGACAAGGCGGTAATTACGACGCGGAGACAGCTTCTTGAAGCAGTCAAGGCGGTCGCCGAGGGTTTCAACCCGAAAGGCGCCGACACGTCCTATTATGACATCCGTGCGATCGAGCGCGTGTTGCCCCCAGGCGTCGACTGGCTCCAGGCCCTGAAAGAGGAAATGTACCCCATGGGGGCGCCGTTCTAGCGTTTTCGTCTCCGCGGTCTCGGCGGTCAACGGTTTCTTCACGGGCGGGTCACGCGATGAAACAGACGCTCGTCGATGCGATCCGGATGCTGGAACGCGCCGAGATCATCGACCACAGCGGTCATTGCAGCGCCCGCCGCGACGGCAACTCCTTCTACATCAATTCCGGGGCATCGATGCGGGGTGCGCTGACGGTGGACGACATCGTCACCGTCGATCTCGATGGCAATCTGGTTGAGGGCAGCGCGAAGCCGCCTCTCGAGTTCCACATCCATTCCGAAGTGTATCGCGCTCGGCCCGACGTGAACGCCGTCGCGCACACGCATCCGCGATGGTCGACGCTTCTCACGATGGTGGGCGCGAAGTTCAAGCCGGTTTACGCCCAGGGCGTACTGCTCGGCGACATCCCGATGATGGACTCACCACTCTCTGTGAATACCAAGCCGACGGGCGAGAAGCTCGCGGCCATGCTCGGTCACGGCCGGGCAGTCTTGCTCAAAGCGCACGGCTGCGTCGTAGTCGGCGCCAACATCGTCGAGTGCTTCGCTTTCGCCGCCTATGTCGAGGAGAACGCATATCGCCAGTACATGGCGATGCAGATCGGCGAACCCTACGTCTTCAGCGAAGCGGAGCAGCAAGCGTGCCGCGCGAACCTGTCGGCGCCGCATCTGTTCAAGAAGACCTGGGATCACTATCATTCGAAGCTCCGGTGAAGAGCCTTCTCTGCGCCTCGGCGGTCTCTGCGTTGGACGTGATCTGATGAGCGACGACCCGGAAGACAAACGCCCGCACCGCCTGGAGGATCACCTCTTCGGCATGGACCCCATGCACTCTCACGAGGAGGAAGCGGACCACGATCATGATCACGACGATGTCGGCGGCGAGTCCGACGCGACGACCTCGAGCCTCTGGCTGCAGGACAACATCACGCTCGTCTCGGTGGGGATCGACATCGGCTCCGCCGGAACGCAAGTGATTTTCTCCCGCGTGCACCTGCGGCGGCTGTCAGAGGAACTCACCAGCCGCTACTTCGTGGTCGACCGCGAGACCGTTTACCAATCGCCGGTCGCGCTGACGCCCTATCTCAGCGAGGAGCGCATCGACGATCGGGCCATCGGGCGAATCATCGACTCGGCTTACGAGGCAGCGGGCGTGCATCCCGACGATGTCGACACCGGAGCGGTGATCCTCACGGGCGAGGCGCTGCGCCGCGAGAACGCCAAAGCGATCGCCGACGTGCTTGCGGAGGTGGGCGGCGAATTCGTCTGCGCGGCGGCCGGG
>QHWL01000129.1 GCA_003222555.1 Acidobacteriota bacterium
GAGTCCATGCTCGCCGCCTACGGCTCGGGCGCGGCCAAGGTCTCGCACGACCTGGCGGCGCCGCTCCTCAATGTAGACATCGGCGGCGGCACCACGAAGCTTGCCCTCGTCGAGGCGGGCAAAGTGGTGCACACGGCGGCGATTCACCTCGGCGGGCGTCTTGCGGTCATCGACGCAGACGGCCGCCTCACGCGCCTCGATCCGGCGGGGAAGCACCTCGCCGCGCTCGCCGGTTGCGACTGGAACCTCGGGGGCAAGGTGAGCGAGGACGAAGTCCGGCGCGTAACGGCGTGGATGGCCGACGCGCTCGTGACTGCGCTCACGCAGGATCCGCCGCCGCCAGAGGTCGAGGGATTATGGCTGACGGAGCCCTTCGGCGTGATGGGCGGCATCGAGGGCGCGATGTTCTCGGGCGGCGTGAGTGAGTACGTTTACGGGCGCGAGGGACGCGATTTTGGCGACCTCGGCCGCCGCTTCGGGGACGCGATCGGTGAGCGACTCGCCGCCGG
>QHWL01000216.1:0-5389 GCA_003222555.1 Acidobacteriota bacterium
GATACAGGCATCGGCATCCCGCCCGAGAAGCACGCCACGATCTTCGAGGCGTTCAACCAGGCCGACGGCTCGACCACCCGCCGCTTCGGCGGAACCGGGCTGGGGCTCAGCATTTCTGCGACGCTCGTCCAAATGATGGGCGGTCGCATCTGGGTCGACAGCAGACCGGGCGCGGGCAGCACGTTCCATTTCACGGCGGGATTCGACACGGCGGAGCTGCCTGACGCGCCGCCCCAGCGCCGCGATCCGCTCCTGGCCGATCTGCCCGTTCTCATCGTCGACGACAACGCCGTCAACCGGCGGATCTTCCACGAGCAGCTGACGCGTTGGCACATGAAGCCGACGGCCGTCGAGGGAGGCGCGGCAGCGATCCAGACCCTGCTCGCCGCCGCACGCGCCGACAACCCGTTCAGGCTTGTGCTGCTCGACGCCAACATGCCGGACATGGACGGCTTTGCCGTCGCCGGGCAGATCGCGGGCTACCCCGAGCTGACGGGCGCAACCATCATGATGCTGACCTCGTCGGGAGAATACGGCGACACGTTACGATGCGGTGAGCTGGGAATCTCCGCGTACTTGACGAAGCCAATTCTGGCCAACCAGCTGTTGGACTCGATCTGCCGTGTGGTCGGCAAGGATGTACCGCGGCAAGCGCGCCACCGGGCGCGCGCGTCGGTGGACCCGCCTCCAACTCGATCCGTCAAAGTGCTTCTCGCGGAAGACAACATCGTCAACCAGCGCGTCGCAGTCGGGCTGCTGAGCCAGCGCGGTCATCACGTGACCGTCACCAACAACGGGCGAGAGGCGCTGGCGGCACTGGAACGCGAGACCTTCGAGCTCGTGCTCATGGACGTGCAGATGCCGGAGATGAGCGGACTGGAGGCCACGGCGGCCGTACGCGAGCGCGAAGCGCAAGCCGGCGGCCACGTGCGCATCGTCGCGATGACGGCGCACGCGATGAACGGCGACCGTGAGCGGTGCATCGCCGCCGGCATGGACGGGTATCTCTCCAAACCCATCGACCGGCGGCTGCTGTTCGCGGTCGTCGAGCAGAACTCCAGCGGCACCGCCGCCGAAACCGCCACTGCTCCGCCTCTCAATCGCGCAGACATGATGGAGCGGCTCGGCGGCGACGAGGAGCTGATGAGCGAGGTGATTCGTTTGTTCATCCAGGATTGCCCGAACCGGCTGGCCGCCATCAAAACGGCGCTCGACGAGCGCAGCGCCGAGGGCATCCGAAAAGCGGCGCACGCGCTGAAAGGGGCGGTCGGCAACCTGTCGGCCCCAGCGCTGTTCGACGCGACGGCCATGCTGGAACGGATCGGCGCCGACGGGCGGCTGGACGCAGCCGAAGCCGGATGGCGTCGCGTGGTAACCGAGGTGTCGCTGCTCATGAGTACCCTTCGCGAGTTCGAAGCGACCGCGCCCGAAGGAGGATCGAAATGCGGGCTCTAATTGCCGACGACGATCGCGGCGCCACCGCCATCCTGGCGAAGTCACTCGGGCGATGGAGCTTCGATGTCACCGTCGCGCACGACGGCGGCACGGCGTGGGAGCTGCTGGCCGCGACCGAGGATCCGTCGCTGGCGATCCTCGATTGGATGATGCCCACGCTCGACGGACTCGAGCTCTGTCGGCGCATCCGGCAAGACCCGGCCCGCGCGCACATGTACGTGATCCTGCTCACCGGACGCGACAGCCGCGCCGATCTGGTGGCCGGGCTCGACGCAGGCGCGGACGACTATCTCGTCAAGCCGTTCGATCTCAAGGAGCTTCGCGCGCGCGTACACGTCGGGATTCGCGTGCTGACGTTGCAGGAGCGGCTGGCCGCCCGCGTGATCGAGCTGCAGTCCGCGCTCGCGAATGTCAAGCAGCTCAGCGGCCTGCTCCCCATTTGCAGCTACTGCAAGCGCATCCGCAGCGACCAGGACTACTGGGAGCAGGTGGACAGCTACGTCGCGCATCACTCCGACGTGAAGTTCAGTCACGGAATCTGTCCGTCGTGCTTCGAGGCCGTGCGCGCCGACTTCGAGCGAGGCCCTGTATAAAGAGGCTCGTCGCTGGTTACGGCTCATGCGATGAACGACGCCGCGCGTTACGGGCCATCCAGCCCTCGATCTGCGTCGAGGTCACTAATACCTCGACGTTCATCAGCTTCCTGGTCAATTCCGTGTACCTCAGGCCCATCCGGAACATTTCCGGCCGGGCGCCAACCGCCGCGCCCACCGGGCCTCGCTCGCGTGCGCTACCGACGGCTTTGACTCGATCGACCATTTGCTGCAGCTCGCCTTCGGTCAACGCGAACGTCACCGCTCGGAGATCGTAGAGCATGGCGTACTCCCACGTGTCTTCGGCCGCCTGCCGATCGATCGCGCTGAGGATGTCAGCAACAGAAAACGGCTCGGTTACCGTCGCAGTGATCAGCCGTCGTTGGTCGTCGCGTTCGTACGCGATGGGCATGGGATGAGCGCGAGCAACGCCTCGGGCCTTCGGGCTGCCCGAGGTAAAGTGCAGCGTGTAGGGTCGGCCTCCCAGAAAATGGCGTCGAGACTTCAACCAAATCGCGATAGATACCCGAGGGACCTCAGGCCACCGCGTTCGCGCCGTGCCCGATAGTCAGATTGCCAGCGTGGGACTGTGCCCGAAGCACGTCGCGAGGCGCCATCGAGTAAAGTGCCTAATCTCTGTAAGAAGACTACTTAAGTCATCCTAGGTATTTCTCCACGTTGCCTAGCCGCTCCTGAGGTATAAGGTCAGGTCACAATAGGACGCCTGAGTCCGCTGGCCGGGCGGCCGGGGTTGGCGCCCGTGATCAACATCGAAATTGGGAACACGCATGGCACTGAACACAACTCACGACACCGCGTTGTGGACGGCCCTCGAACAGCTGGCACCGCACGATCACCTGTGCTCGATCTACGAGAGCTCGGAGGAACACTTAGCGGTGGCCATTCCCTTCATCCGGATCGGCCTCGACCGCGGCGAGAAGTGCATCTACATCGCCGACGATGGGACAGAGGCGGCCGTGCGGGAGGCGATGTCTGTCGAGGGCATCGATGTCGAACGGGCCATCGCGACCGACAGCCTCGTGCTGGCAGGAAAGGAGGCGGCCTATCTGAAACACGGATTCTTCGATCCGGAATGGATGTTCACGTTCTGGGCGAATGCGACAGCTGAAGCGATGAGTCAGGGGTTTTCGGCGCTGCGCGCGACGGGCGAGACCGAATGGATGCTCCGCCGCGCACGGGGACTCGAGCGGTGGATGGAGTACGAAAGCCGGCTGACGCACATGCTGGCCGACCTCAATTGTCTCGCATTGTGCCAGTACAACCGCCAGCTCTTTCCGCCGGAACTCATCCTGGACGTCATCCGCACGCATCCCATGGTCATCTATCGCGGCGGCGTCTGCCGGAACATGTACCACGTGCCGGCCGATGAATTCCTCGGTCCCAATCAGACGGCGCGCGAGGTCGAGCGCCTGCTGACGAATATCCGCGAACGCGAGGAGGTCGAGTCCACTCTCCGGCAGCAGCGCAACGAGCTCTGGGACAGCGAAGAGCGATTCCGTCAGATCGCCGAGAGCATCCGCGAGGTGTTCTGGCTGTGGAATGTCGTCGGCGACCGAATCACATTCGTCAGCCCCAAGTACGAAGAGGTGTTCGGCCGGAGTTGCGCCAGTCTGTACGCGAATTCTCGCTCGTTCCTCGACGCGATCCACATCGACGATCGCGCCCGCGTCGAGGCAGCAGCGCTCCGCTCGCGAGCCGGGACGCCCATCGACGAGCGGTACCGCATCCTCCGGCCGGACGGTTCGATGCGCTGGATTCGGAGCCGCACGTTTCCCGTTCCCGAGCCGACGGGACCGATCACGCGCGTGGTCGGCGTCGCCGAGGACATCACCGAAGCCGAGCGTCAGCTCGACGACCTCCGACTTGCAGAGGCCGCGCTTCGATCGAGTGAGGAACGCTGGCGATTGGTCTTCGAGAACTCCGCGATCGGCATCGTCCTCGCCGACCCAGCGGGAAAGATTGTCGAGGCGAATCGCGCGTTCCAGGAGCTTCTGGGGTACAGCAACCAGGAACTCAAGACGTTCACCTACGTCGATATCACCCACGAAGCGGACCTCGCTCGCAGCGCGGAGGTCGTCCAGCAGTTGATGTCTGAAGGCAAGCGTGAGGTACAGATTGAAAAGCGGTATCGCCACAAAGATGGAAGATTCATCTGGGTTCTGGCGACGGGCACGGTGATTCCTGGCAGTGACCGGTCGCCTCGGTACATGCTCGGACTCGTCGAAGACGTGACCGATCGCAAGATCGCCGAGCAGGAGCTGGATGCGTCCGTCAGCCAGTTGCGCGCGCTCGCGGGCCGGTTGATGCACGCGCAGGACGACGAACGGCGCCGGATCGCGCAGATGCTGCACGAGACCACCGCCCAGGATCTTGCCGCCCTGAAGATGCATCTCGCGCGACTGAATCGGACGGCCAGCCATTTGAGCGACAGCGATCGCGACGCTCTGACCGAGAGCATCTCGCTCGCCGAGCAGTCGATCACCGAGATCCGGACGTTGTCGTATCTGCTTCACCCGCCATTTCTCGACGAGGCGGGTCTGTTGTCGGCGCTGCGGTGGTACGCCGCCGGGTTTGCCGAGCGCAGCGGCATCAAGGTGGATCTCGAGCTGCCCGAGAGTTTCGAGCGGCCGCCGCTTGACACCGAGACGGCGCTCTTTCGGATCGTTCAGGAATCGCTGATCAACATTCATCGGCACGCGGGGAGCGTGACCGCTCGCATCCGGTTGAGCCGTGACGCGGAGACGCTGGTGCTGGCGATCGAAGACAGGGGCCATGGCATTCCGAAAGCCTCGCTCAAGCACATCATGAGCGGTGGAGGCGCTGTCGGTGTGGGCATCGCCAGCATGTGCGAGCGCATCGAACAGCTTGACGGGCGTCTCGAGATCGAGTCAGGTGATCACGGCACGACCGTGTGTGCACGGTTGCCGCTCGTGAAGGACGCCGGCTGATGTCGCTGCGCATCCTCGTCGTCGACGATCACGCAGTCGTGCGGCGAGGCGTCCGATCGCTGCTCGAAAGCCACGAGGGCTGGGAGGTGTGCGGCGAAGCGACGACCGGACGGGACGCAGTCGAACAAAGCCGGCGACTTCGGCCCGACGTCGTCGTGATGGATCTGAGCCTGCCTGAGCTGAACGGCCTCGATGCCACCAGGCAAATCCTGAAGGACGCGCCCAACACCGAAGTGCTGGTGCTGACGATGCATCATTCGGAGGAGCTCGCACGCGACGCACTGCAGGCCGGAGCACGCGGGTACGTACTCAAGTCCGACGCCGACGAGAACCTGATTACGGCGGTCGACAGCCTTCGACGGCACAAGCCGT
>QHWL01000216.1:5418-5898 GCA_003222555.1 Acidobacteriota bacterium
CTTCAGCCGTCACCGAATTCGTGTTGGACGACTATGTCCGACGGGGAGATGCCGCGCTGGACGACGTGGCGCCAGTCGCCGTGACGGCCCGAGAGCGCGAGATCATTCAACTCGTCGCGGAAGGGCGGAGCAACAAGGAGGCGGCGTCGACGCTCGGTATCAGCGTGAAGACGATCGAGGCCCACCGCGCGAACATCATGAGGAAGCTGCATCTCCGCTCGGTCAGCGATCTCGTGCGCTACGCGATCCGCAACAAAATCGTGCAGCCTTGACCCAGACTCAGCACAGGACCTGCTGGGTTCACGAGCCTGCGTCCAAAACCTCCCGTACCGCCCGAGCAAAGGCCGCGGGCGTGAACGGCTTTTGCAGAAATGCGACGCCTGGCGCGAGGACGCCGTGATGGACGACGGCATTGTCTGTGTACCCAGACATGTAGAGCACTTTCGTGTGAGGATATCGTTCGGAGATTTGTTGGGCCAA
>QHWL01000217.1 GCA_003222555.1 Acidobacteriota bacterium
CTCGAGAACAGGACCGCGCGGGAGCGTCGAGAGAAGCCGATACGCCGGAGCGACGGGAGACACCTGACGGAAATCGAGCGGCACGGCGAGCTCGCCGGCCGCCACGGCGGCGATGGCCGCTCCCAGCATCGTCTGATGCCGAACTCGCGATAAGAGCGCCGTCAGCGCCACCCCTGCGAGCACCGACAATCCAAAGACGACGACCAGGCCAAAGCGGCCCGGCACGCGGAGCCAC
>QHWL01000218.1:0-5088 GCA_003222555.1 Acidobacteriota bacterium
CGGCATACAGGCCGGCGTCGGGTCCAAACGACAGCCAACAGAAAAGCAGCGCAAGCCCGCCGTACACGAATACGATTTCGCGATCGCGCGGCGACCGCACCAACAACATCCCGGCGACGCCGAAGACCGTGGCGACCAAGCCGGGGAAATTCACTTCAGTCCAGCGTGGAAGGAAGCGGAGCAGCCACGCATGGGAGTACGCCGAGCTGGCCAGGTAGGAGCTCCAATTCGCGGAGTAGCGCCTCGCTTCTTCGAGCGATCGCCCGAATCCGATCGTCCGCTGCAGCACCTCGTAGGGCACGAAGAGCGGCCCGACGAGGAGAATCGCGACGACCGCTCCGATTGCAATCGCCGTCCAGTAACGTGTGTCGGCCCATAGGCCGCGGGTCGTCGCCATCACGAACACGGTGAACCCGACCATCAGCAAGAGGAACACGCCGTAGTAACCGGAAGAAATCGCCTGCGCGGCCATCACGAGGCCAAGAACGACGCCGCGGCCGGGTGTCGGGCGGTCGGCGAGCCGATGGAACGCCAACATGCTGAACGGCAGCCCGGCCGCCATCAGCGCCTGAATGTGGGGAAGGTGGCCGAACACGTGGGGACAAAACGCGAAGCAAATGGCGGACACTGCCGCCGCACGTCGATCGCCGGTCAGGTAGCGCACGAGATAGTACGTGCCGGTCGCTGTCAGAAGAAATGCGAGGAGGACAACGAAATTGTGCGCGAAATAGGGATTGCGGGTCACCCAGTAGGCCGGCACTGCGAGCACGCCCGCTCCGAGGTTGCCTTCCGAGTACGCGAGCGTCCAGCGGTGAGGGTAAAAAATGTTGGCGTCGTACACGTGGAGCGGATCGACGACGAGCGTTCGCGCGACCCAGGCGACGTTCCAGATCGAGAACTGACCATCGCCGTTGTCCACGCGGCCGACGCTCCCAATCCCGAAAGCGAGCGGATAGGTAAGCGCCACCGTCAACACAGTCCCCACCGCCAGCACGGCCGCGAGCTCGAGCCCGCCAGCCCGCGGCGTTCGGGGGGCGAGGGCGGTCTGGTGGGCCAGGCGAGCCTGCTGGGCCGGGACGGCCTGGCGGGTTGAGGAATCGCTCATCGGCCCGCTGGTACAGCGACCGCGGTGAACCGCAGCAAGACTCCGAGGTTGCGGTAATCGGTTGACGCCGAATCCTGCAGGTGAGGCGTGAACCCTTCCGACGATTGCGCGGAGAGCAAATACGCGTAGCTCTGCAGGCCGCGGACGCCGTAAGTCAGGACGTCGAACGTGACCGGCTTGCCGGGGGTCAGCGCAACGCGCTGTGCCGACCCGCCAACCGAAATCGTCAACGTGGTCGGAATCGGCGATTCCGCAAGGACGCGGAGGTGATCGATCGGCCACTCGCACCGCATCAAAATATCTGCGCGACCATCGCCCGCAATCCAGACGCCCTGATGGCCATCCTTGTCGATCACTTCGGGGTTGTACGCGTGCTTGTCGAGAAAATACAGCAGGACGTCGCTGAACCACGAGTGGGCCCGCTCCCCTTCCAACATCACCGGGAGATCGTTCGCCATCGTCAGCTCCACCGGCAGCCGCCGCGCGAAGCCATGTTCGGTCGTCTGGTTCGGAAACTTCGCAGCGATGAATGGATTGACGAGCATGTTCGCCGTGAACAGCGCGCCCCCCAGCCACGCGAGAATGGCCGGCGCGGTTGATGTCAGCGGCGGCACGAGGAAGAACAGCGCGGCGTACACGCTCATGAAGTATCGATTGCCCGGCGGTCCCCCGCCACCGCTCCACGTGTACGGAAAGAACACGAGCAGTCCGGCCGCCGATCCCACGACGGCGAGGAACGTGAACACGCGCCAGGGCTGGCCTCGATCGTGCGACGTCAGCCACAGAAGGATGGCGACCACGCCAGGAAAGAAGTACGGCACGAAGCCAAAGTGACGGCCGATGACGAAGTACTCCACGTTGTGGGCGAACCTGTTAGGAAAGTCCTTCAGGACGTTTTCCGCGTCGGAGTCGTTCGTGCTCTTCTCCAGGCCGCGACGATTCCAGGCGTCGTCGGCGGACGAATCGAATGGAAAGCTCCCAATGAACGTCTTGCGATCGCCGCCCTGGTAGTTGAACTCGCCGGAATTGAGCGCGTTGAGGCCGAACAGCGCCGCGGCCGTCGCCACACAGACGGCGCCGACGATCAGCCCGGCGGCGTATCGTCGTCTCCACCACAACCAGAGCACCATCGGGCCGATGAGCAGCGCGTGGCTGGGCTTCGAGTACGTCGCGATGCCGAGCAGCACGGCCGTACATATGTCGCTTCCGGCTCCGCGCAGAAACCGGTTGCCGGCCGCCGGCGCCACCTCTTTGTACAGCCACAGGAAATACGCGAAGAATACCAGCGAGAAGAAGAAAATCTCCGGCGTCAAGAAAACGAGATACACCGGAACGCATGCGGCTCCGACGAAGGCCAGCGTGAACGCCAGCGCCGGTCCTGGGCGCGAGCGCGCCGCGAGGAACACGTACCCGCACACGCACACGCCGAACAACAGCAGCACGTGCAGGACGAGGATCCCGTTCAGGCCGAGCAGCCGCACGAACGGTGCGGCGACGATTGGATATGCGAGGGCCTTGCCGAAGTAGAGGCGGTCGTTCCGCGGATCGGGCGATCTCAACAGTCGAACGAACGGGGGCGTGGAGTGAAAACGGATGCGAAGCTGCTTGCCTCGCTTGAGGAAGATGCCGTCGGGCCCCCAGCGGTACAATCCAACGTACCGCTCGAGGTCGCGTCGCTGGTAGCTCAGGTCGTGATCGTAGGCGACGCTGAGCGCCATCGCCACGTAGGTGGCTTCGTCGCTCTTGACGCCCTGGCCTGCTTTCACGACATCGACCGACACCGCGGCCGAGAGCGCGACGATGAGGAGAATGGCAGCGCCGGCGGCGGCGAAGCCACGCGCGGTCGGTGCAATCGTCGAGCCCCGCGGTGAATCGCGATCGTCGGGCACCCTGGCGAACGACGGCATGCGTCACATGATAAGATACTCGGCGTTTATCCCCTATGACAGCTCGCATTCCTTTCAAAGAGCGCGGCGGAGCCCTGCGCGGACTGCTCGATCTCGCGACCGGCTGCTACCCGGCCTTTCTCTTCGGAGGTTCGTGCGAAGCCGCTTTGCCGGTTTTTCACTTTCACGATGTCACCGAGGCTTGGCTGGAGCCCCGGCTGCAGTACCTGGCCGAGAACCGATATCGAGGCATCACGTGCGACGAGATCGCTCGGTTCGTGATCGACGGCGTCAGCCCGGGCCCTCGCATTGTCGGACTCACCTTCGATGACGCGTGGACGAGCATGTGGACCGTAGCCATGCCGTTGTTGCGCCGGTTCGGCCTTCGCGCGATCGTGTTCGCGATTCCGGATCGCATCTCGGAAGCAGCCAGCGTCAGGCCAACGATCGACGATGTGAGCAGGACTGAAGCCCTGCGCCACGGCGACACTGAACTCTTGCGCCACAAGGACACTGAATCCCTGCGCCGCGAGGAGCGAAACGATGGCCCGCCGTTTGCGACGTGGCCCGAGCTCCGGGCCATGCACGACAGCGGCGTCGTGGACATCCAGTCGCACACGCGCTCGCACGCGATGATCTTCGGCCACCACACCGTCACGGGCTTTGTGACGCCGGACTACGAACGCGAGCCGATGCTCAACCGGCCGCTCACGAGCGAAGCGGAACGCGCGTTTCTCGGACCCGACGCGCTCGGAACGCCGCTCTACCTCCGGCGGTCGCGCATGTCGGACGCACGGCGCTTTCTACCGGACCCCAGCGCGGCCGAGCGATGCCGGGCACACGTCGCACGCCATGGCGGTCGGGCCTTTTTCCACCGTCCCGGATGGCGCTCGGAGCTCGAAACGATGGCTCGTGCCGGCCGCGGGCATTTCGAAGATGATGCGACGCGAATCACGGTCATCCGCGAGGAACTGGCCCAAGGACGTGCGATGCTGAATGACCAGTTGAAGACGACCGCCGTCCGGCACGTCGCCCTCCCCTGGGGAATCGCGGGCGACATCGCCCGGCGAGCCGTGGCCGAGACCGGTCACGCGATCGCTTTCGCCGAGCGCCCGCTGAGAAGCCGGTTGGTTCGGGCGGGTGACGATCGATACGGCCTGATGCGCCTGAACGGAAAGTTTCTCACGTGCCTTCCGGGCCGCGGCGGACGCCAGTGGTTCATGACGACCGTCGCTAATGACTAGCGAGTCTCGACTCACGACTGACGACTCTGGCCTATCGACTGCCTTTCCCTCCGACGTCGATGTCGCAATCGTCGCGCACGACAACCTCGCCGTCCTCCCGGCGACCCTCGCCTCTCTTGCCGACGCCGGCTGCCCTTCCGACCGAATCACCGTCGTCGACGTGGCGAGTACGGATGGCACTGCCGCGTGGCTCGCGCGCGACTGGCCTCGGACACGCGTCCGCCGGCTGGACAGGAATGCCGGCCCGAGCCCCGGCCGGAACGTCGGCATCACCGAGGCGTCTCGCCGGTTCGTGCTCCTGATGGATGCCGACGTCCGCATCGAGCGCGATACGGTCCAGAGGCTTCACGCCGCCATGGTTGCCGATCCCACGATCAAAATCGGCAGTCCGGTCGTCGTTCACGCCAATCGTCCCGAGGTGATTCAATACGCTGGCGGCGCCATCCACTACATTTGCGAGGCGATCAACCCCTGGCGCGATCGACTTCTGGCCGATCGCGGCCGGCAGCCGCAGGACATCGGGGCGGCGCCGACCTGCGCGCTGCTGCTGGATCGCGCGGCGGCGATCGAGATCGGGCTGTTCGACGAACGCTATTTCATCGGAAAGGAGGACGGCGACTTCACGCACCGTGCGAAGATGGCCGGCTACAGGATCTGGGAGCTGCCCGACGCGCTCGTGCTTCACCACAGCCGACCGCGCGGCGCGTGGCTCTTCTACTATCAGATCCGAAACCGCTGGCACTTCATCCTCAAGAACTACCAGAAACGGACCATCCTTTGCCTGGTGCCGCCGCTTCTGGTCCACGAGCCGGTGCAGTTCCTGGTGCTGGTCGCGAAAGGTCACGGCCTGACA
>QHWL01000218.1:5134-10482 GCA_003222555.1 Acidobacteriota bacterium
CGCTGCCGCGCGATCGCGCGCTCGCCAGGCGGATTCGGCGAAAGCCAGATCGCGATCTGCTGATTAGCGGGCCCATGGTGATCCGCAGCGACCTGGCCGGCAGCGTCTTCATCAGGCGCGGAATACCGCTCTACGAGCGCCTTCTGGACGCCTACTGGAGCCTGCTGAAGCGGACGGTGCTGGCGCGATGACGCCACGTGTTCTCATTCTGACAACCTACTATCATCCCGTGCTGGGCGGAGTGGAGACGCACGCGCGCCGGCTCGCGTCGCACTTGAATCGCAGTGGCTTCGACGTCCAGGTCGTGACGAAACGCGTGAGCCGCCAACAGCCGGCCGAAGCGCTGGTCGACGATGTGCGCGTGCATCGTGTCGGACCGATTGGCGACCGTCGCGGCAGCGGCAAATGGGTTGCGTTGCCGCGTTTCTTCGCGAAAACTCTTCAGCTCGAGGCAAGCTTCGATGTCATCGTCTGCATCGATTTTCGAGGCATTGGCATCGCGGCCGTCGCCGCGGGCAGGCTCTTGCATCGTGCGGTGATCCTCCAGGCCGAAACCGGCGGCACGCTGATCAGCGCGAGCCACGGATCGTCGTCAGGCGTGCCGCCTGAACATGCTGTCGTGCGCGCGCTCAAGAAGCTGCCCCGCGCGATCTACCGGCGAGCCGATCACATCGTCTGCATCGGGCACGACATCGAGCGGGAGGCGCTCGACACCGGCATGCCTCGCGAGCGCGTGCATTACCTGCCGCACGGCGTGGATCTCCTCCGCTTTCGTCCCGCGGCGCCGGGCGAGGCCGAGCTTCTGCGCACCGGTCTTGGCTGGCCCACCGACCGTCCCATCGTCCTGTTCGTCGGCCGGCTCAGCATCGAGAAAGGCGTGCTGGACTTGCTGGAGGCGTGGCGGATGGTCGACCGTCGCGACGCGCTGCTCGTGCTCGTCGGGCCCGACATGCCGGCGCACCCGTGGGACGCCGGACGCAAAGCGCGCGCTTACGTCGCCCAACATGGACTCGAAGATCGGGTGCGCTTTGAGGGACCCGCACCGGAGACGGCACATCTGTTCCGAGCCGCCGATCTGGTCGCGCAACCCTCGCACTTCGAGGCGTTTGGTCTGTCGGCCATCGAAGCGATGGCGAGCGGGGTGCCCGTCGTCGCGTCGAAAGTCGGCGGGCTGATCGACTTTCTCGTCGACAACGACAATGCTCTGCTGCACGAGCCGCGTTCGCCGGCGTCGATCGCGGCTGCGCTCACGCACGGGCTCTGGGACGCTTCGCTCCGTGCTCGGTTGACCAAGAAGGCGCTCGAGACGGTGACCGCCGAGTTCGACGAACGGGTGCTGATGGATCGATACGCTCAGCTCATCGAACGAGCGCCCGGAACGCGCCGATGATCCGCAACATGGCGTATGCGAGCCTTTCGGCCGCAAGCGCCGGTCTGCTCGTCATCCTCTTCATCCTCGCGGGCCGCGCGCTGGGCGACGCGGAGTTCGGCAAGTTCTCCTTTGCCCTCGCGCTCGGCACCATCTTCGAGACACTGATGGATTTCGGGTTGCACCAGGTGACCATTCGCGCCGTGGCGCGCGACAAGTCGCGGGCGACCGAGCTTCTACACCACACCCTCGGCGTCAAGCTTGTATGGGCGACAGGCGCGCTCGCCGCGCTCGTCGCGACTGCGACAATCCTTCGGCCGCAATGGGATGTCCGCCTTGCCTGCTACTTGGTGGGCGGGTCGCTCGTGCTGCGATCCTACATGCTGACCATTCGTGGCGTGTTGCAGGGCCTCGAACGATTCGGATGGGACAGCGTCGTCGTCGCCGTCGATCGGGGAATTCTGTTGCTGTTCGGCGCCGTCGCGCTCGGGGTCGGCTCCGGGTTGCGCGGCCTGGTATTCGCGTTCGTGGCCGCGCGCGGCACGGCGCTCGCGTTGACCGCCTGGATCACGCGAGCGCAGCTTGGCGGCGTGGGTCTGCGCTTCGATCGCGCGCTGTGGGGCGAGCTCCAGAAGAAGGCGCTGCCCTTCGGATTGTTCCTGGTGGTGCTGAATCTGTATTCTTACGTCGACGCCGTTATGCTCGGCGTGATGCGCACAGATGTCGAAACGGGGCTATACACGGCCGCGTACCGCGTGTACGAGGGGCTGACGTATGCTCCCGCGGTCATTGCCGCAGTTCTGACGCCCAGACTATCGGGACTGTTCGTGTCGGATCGGGCCGCACATCGCCGCGTGGCGCTGTGGGGTTTGGCTGGCTCGATCGCACTTGCGCTGACGATTGGGACGGCCGCCTACATGCTTTCCGCCCCGCTGATCGTGTGGCTGTTCGGACCGGCGTTCGCGGGCGCGGTTCCGCCCTTCCGCGTGCTGTGTCTTGGCCTCGGATTCGTCTTCGTCATTTGGGTGCTGCACGCCATTGCGATCTCGGTCAATGCCGAGCGCGTGCTGGTCGGACTCGCCGTGAACGTCGGCCTGAATTTGTATGTCATTCCCCGGATGGGCGCCAACGGGGCGGCGCTGGCCACGGTCGTGGGCGAGCTCGTCAGCATGGGTGTCCTGATCACCGGGGTCGGGAGTCATTTGCAGAAACGGCCATGATGGGCGCAAAAACTCTCTTCGTGCTCCTGTTCGTCTCGTACGCGTACTTCTACCAGGCCGGCGGTTGGAACCAGAACTCACGGTTCGCTCTCGTCCGCGCCATCACCAGCGAGCACTCGGTTCGCATCGATCCGTTTCAGAAGGCCACCGGCGACAAAGCGTTTTTCGAAGGACACTACTACTCCGACAAGGCGCCCGGTCTGGCGCTGACTGCCGTCCCGATCGTCGCGATCGCTCGGCTGTTCATGGCGCTCGGCGGCGACGACCCGGAGTCGTACGGCGGCATTGCGTTTCTTTCGTATCTCTCGACAGTGCTGACAGTGGGACTGCTGACAGCGGCGGCCGGCGTGTCGCTGTTTCACGTCTGCACAGAGCTCGGCGCCACGCGAACGGCGGCGCTGTTTGCAGCGCTCTCATTCGGTCTGGCGACGCCAATCTGGGCGCTCGCCACGCTCTTCATCGGTCACGCACTCTCGGCCGCGTGCCTCGTGTTCGCGTTCAGCGCGGCCGTGCGCATCGGCCGCGCCGATGAATCGGCCGACAGCCGGCTCGGAGCGATTGTTGGACTCGGCGCCGGATGGGCAACCGTTTCGGAGTTCCCCGCTGCCGTGCCAGCCGCTTTGCTGGCTGGGCTCGCCGTCGTTCATGCGTGGCCGCTCGGACGCGCTCGAGCGGTTCGCGTGCTCGGTGCGCTCGCGGGTGGCGCGCTCGCCTGCGTCGCGGTGTTGATGGCGTTTCAGTACCTTTGTTTCGGGTCGCCGTTCCACCTGGCCTACTCCAGCGAGCAGGGGTACGAAAGCATGCGACAGGGCGTTTTCGGAATCGGTGTGCCGCGTATGATGCGCCTGCGCCAAATCCTGTTCGGTCAGTACCGCGGTTTGCTCCCCTTGGCGCCCGAGCTCGCGGTCGCGCCAATTGGCCTCGCAGCCTTGCTCTTCAAAGGAGATCGGCACCGCCGCGCCGCGCTGGTTGCGGGAGTCATCGGCGTCTATTACGTCCTGCTCAACGCGGGCTACACCTACTGGGAGGGTGGATGGTCGTACGGTCCCAGACACCTGACGCCTGGAATTCCGTTTTTCTGTGTCGGCCTGGCGATCTTGTGGACTCAGGCGCCGGCGATCGTCCGTGCGGCGCTTGCCGCCCTTTCGGTATGGGGCACGGCCCTCTCACTTGTGGCGGTCGCGACCACGGCCACGCCTCCGGCCGAGTTTGCGCACCCACTCCGCGATCTCCTGCTTCCCGCCTTTCGCGATGGCGATCTGGCACTGACCACGCAGCGATTCACCGACAGCGGCACCAATGTCGGCGCCTGGCGCCACCATATCGAGCCGAAAGCCGCCTTCAACCTTGGCATGAAGATCGGGCTGGACGGTCACGCAAGCCTGATCCCGCTCGCGCTCGTGTGGCTGGGTTGTGGCGCCTACTTCATTGCCGGCGGGCGCGCACCGTACGGGTCCTCACGCCCGCAACCAGCCCACGATGAGCCTCAACCACCGCCAGCCCCGCCCGGCGCGTCATCGATGCCAGTAATCGCGGAAGGCCGCAAGTATTTCCTCCGCCGCTCGCGAATTGGCGCGCGCATTCGGGTGTGGGTCGAATCGGCTCACCCACATGGCTTGCGGGTTGGGGAACGACCCCGCGAAGGGCCCTCGCAGATCGAGACACCTGATGCGTTGGTCGACACAGACGGTGCGAACGCGATCGTGCAAGTACCCGAACTGATAGTTCCTGCTGAGAAATCCTGGATTTGGAAACAACACCGTTCCGCTCGGAACGCCCGCCGCGCGCGCCCGTTCGATGAACTGCGTGAGCAGCCCGAATGCCTGGCGTGAGTGGGCCGAATTGGGGTCGCGGAGATTGCGCTCCATATAGTGGGCGTAGCTCTCGACCATCCCGCTCCCTTCCTGCACCTGTCCCCATGTCTCGTTCAACAGGTCGTAGAAGGCGGACGATCGAAGCAACCAGTAGTCGAGCGTCGTCCAGGGCAACAACGGACGGGCTGCCGGCCGGCTCATTGCGGGCGTTTCGAAATCATTGATATACAACTGAAGCAGCACGAAGTCCGGCGACATCTGCAGTACTTGGCCGAGTGCCTCGACGTGCTCGGGTAGGTCGTGGCCCGGAATCCCGAAGTTCAGTACTTCGTACTGCGGCCCGAGAGACGCTCCGAGCAAGTTGGAAAATCGCTCGCGGTCCTCGATCCCTTGCCCCCAGGTGAAGGAATCGCCAACGATCGCGATTCGATAACGGTTGGAGTTCTTTGCACCAATTTCCCGATCGCGAAACCCCAGACTGTTGACGACGATGCTCGGCCTGTCACGGCGTGCGAAGAACGTGCGGCCGTCGGCGCTCGAACGCACGTCACGAAAGACATACCTGACCCCGAACTCGGCGACCACGAGCGTGACGGCAGTCGAAAAGGCAGCCACCGCAACGCGAACGGCGACAGCAGTTACTCGAGAAGTGCCCCACCGCTCGACACTCCAACTCGACGCGATTCCCGCGAGCCCGGCAATGAACGCCACGTCCAGCAGACCGTCATACCCACCCAGCCAGCCGACCTGAAACTCGCCACGGATCGCGAGCAGGCTCCAGGCGACGACGGCCACTGCGACGCTCGCAGCGGTGAGTCGCTTCAATGCGGCTGCAGTAGACGGCTTCGTGACGTTCGATTGCAGCGGAACACCTGCCACGCCAGATTCTATCTTCGGCTGCGCAGCACGAAGAACGGCATCGACCGCGTGGGACTCGCCGACGGC
>QHWL01000219.1:0-7077 GCA_003222555.1 Acidobacteriota bacterium
CAGCGCGAACTAACGCTGATGCCCAGCCTCGGCTTCTCTTGGCCTCGGCTCGGCATGGCCGCAGGCGCTATTCACTGGCACTGGGGCCCCACGCCGGGGCCCCGCCTACAAGCGCGAACTGACGCTGATGCCTCGCGGCGGAGTCATCTTCTATGCTCGCGGGGCCCCACCCCCGCTCGCTCGCGCTGCGGCGCTCGAAGACTCGCTGTCCTCGCGCGGGCCGCAGGCGCTTGGCCTCGGCTCGGCACGCCACCCCTGCGCGGCTGCCGCGCTGGGGACCCCGGCATGGCCGCAGGCGCTATTGACTGGCGTAAGAGGCACTTCGAGGTGAGTGCTATCCTACATCCGCAGCCGAAGCTCCCGCGCCCCGGGCGAGCCTCGAAATTGCGGTAAACGCAGGGCCCGCTGAGCGCGCAGAGAACGGTCCAAAAAAGAACTCTCTGCGAACTCGGCGTGCTCCGCGTTCAACGTGGGCAAACACATCACATGGATCCGGTCCGCATCGATGTCACCACACCGTCGCGCGCGTATGCCATCACTCTCGAGGATGGCGCGCTCGACCGCGTCGGCGCGCTCCTGGACGGTCTTCGCGTCCCCAACCGCCGCTTCGTCGCATCGAGCCCGCTCGTGTGGCGGCTGCACGGACGCCGGCTCGCGCGCGCGCTCGGCCCGGTCGAGCCGATCCTGGTCCCCGACGGGGAGCGATTCAAACTGCTGTCCACCGTTACGCGGATCTACGACTCGCTCGTGCGCGCCAACGCGGAACGCGGCTCGACGCTCGTCACCTTCGGCGGCGGCGTCATCGGCGACATGGCGGGTTTCGCCGCGGCCACCTACCTGCGCGGAATCGCGCTCGTGCACGTGCCGACGACGCTGCTCGCGCAGGTCGACAGCGCGATCGGCGGCAAGGTTGGCGTCAATCATCCGTTGGGAAAAAATCTGATCGGATCCTTCTACCAGCCCCACGCGGTGGTCATCGATCCGTCGGTGCTCGGCACGCTGCCTCGGCGCGAGTTCCGCGCCGGTTTGTACGAAGTGATCAAGTACGGCATGACGTCGAGTCCGGGTCTCTTCGACCGTGTCGCGCGCGATCGCACCGCCATCTTCGCGCGCGAGCCGAAAGCGCTGATGCCGGTCATCGCCGAGTCGTGCCGCATCAAAGCGAGCGTCGTTTCCGCCGATGAAAGGGAGGCGGGGCTGCGCCGCATTCTGAACTTCGGCCACACCGTGGGACATGCGATGGAAGCGGTGACCAAGTACCGCCGGTACCGGCACGGCGAGGCGGTCGCCTATGGAATGCTCGTCGCCGCGCAACTGGCCGCCGGCCGCGGAGCCCTCGCCGAGGGCGATCGGAAAGTGTTGGCCGACCTCATCGCCAGCCTGGGACCGCTTCCTCCAATCGCCGACCTCTCGTCCGCACTCATCCTCGAGGCGATGCAGCACGACAAGAAAATCATCGCCGGCCGCCTGCACTTCGTCCTGCCGACGGCGATCGGCACGACGACCATCGTCGATGACGTGGCGGTGAAAGAGGTGAAGGACGCCCTCAGGCGCGTTGGCTTCCGGAAATGACTTCTTTCGACTTCTTAATGCTCGCGGGGCCCCACCCCCGCTCGCTGGCACGGTCTTCGCTGTCCCTCGGCCTCGAGCGTAGACTCTCGACCTCGGGGTAAGACTCTGGGGCCCCACCCCCGCTCGATAGCACGGTCTTCGCTGTCCCTCGGCCTCGAGCGTAGACTCTCGGCCTCGGGGTAAGACTCTGGGGCCCCACCCCCGCTCGCTGGCACGGTCTTCGCTGTCGCTCGGCCTCGAGCGTAGACTCTCGGCCTCGGGGTGAGACTCTGGGGCCGCGGGCGCGTCACTCGAGGGAGTATTCCTTGAGCTTCGCCATGAACGTCTTGTGACTCACCTGCAGCACTTCAGCGGCCTTGCCGCGGTTCCCCGCGGCCTCCTTCAGCGTCTGCTCGATTTTGCGCCGCTCCACTTCGCTGACGGCGCGCCGCGTCGCTTCGGCCAGCGTGCCGGATAAATCGACCTGCGCCCAGGGACTGACGTCCGCATCGGACGCGGCGATCTGAGGCGACAGCCGGAACGAGAGACTCAGGTGCCGCGCGTGAATCGTGTCGCCTTCGGTCAGGATGACCGCGCGCTCGATGCAGTTCTGCAGCTCGCGGACGTTGCCAGGCCACTCGTAGGCGAGCAGCTCCTCGATGGCCGACGGCGCAAGGTTCAACGGCTTCTTGTTCTGATCGCGGCAGAAGCGCTCGATGAAATACCTCGCGAGCATCGGAATATCGGCGGTACGGTCGCGCAGTGGCGGAATGGTGATGGGAAAGACCGAGAGGCGGAAATACAGATCTTCACGGTACTGCCGCGCGGCGACGGCCGCGCGCAGATTCCGGTTGGTCGCCGCCACGACGCGCACGTCCACCTGGAGCGGGCTCGTACCGCCAACGCGCTCGAACCGCTTCTCTTCCAGCGCGCGGAGGATCTTCGGCTGCAGCGACAGCGGCAGATCGCCGATCTCGTCGAGAAACAGCGTGCCGCGGTGAGCCAGCTCGAACCTCCCGGGCTTCCGCATCGCCGCCCCGGTGAACGCGCCTTTCTCGTGGCCGAAGAGCTCGGTTTCGAGCAGGTTCTCGGGAATGGCCGCGCAGTTGATGGCGACAAAGGGTCCGTCGGCGCGCGGGCTGAGCGCGTGCAGCGCGCGCGCGAAGAGCTCTTTGCCGGTGCCGCTCTCGCCCTCGAGAAGCACGCTCGCGTCGGTGGCCGCCGCACGGTGGAGCGCCAGCGACACCTGCTTGAGCCCCGGGTCTTCGCCGACAATCTGCGGCGCGCCGCGCCGCTGTGAGAGCTCCTCCTTGAGAAGGATATTCTCCGTCGCCATGCGGCGCTGCGCGAGCGCGCGCTCCACCATCAGCAGCAGATGATCGGGGTCCACCGGCTTCTGGAGGAAGTCGAGCGCCCCCTCCTTCATCGCGTGCACGGCGTCGGGCACGCCGCCAAACGCCGTCATCACGATGACCGGCAGCTCGGGATCGAGCTCCTTCGCGGCGCGCAAGACGCCGAAGCCGTCGCCGGCCGGAAGGCGCAAATCGGACAGCACGACGGCGGGCCGCGTCGCGAGGAGCGCCGCGACCGCCTCCGGCTGATCGCGCGCCTCGACGACGACGTGTCCCTGCGCTTCGAGCGCGAGGCGCAGCATCGTGCGAAGTGAATCTTTGTCCTCCACCAGCAGGACTGGCGGATCGGCGACGCGGCGCGTACGGGAGGTCACCGCAGCCAGCCGGCGGGGACACCCGCGCGGCGCGCCTCTTCCTGGAGGTCGGCGAGCGCTTTCTTGTCCTTCACAATCGCCAGTTTCAACCGGCCGAGCTCGGCAACGGCTTTCTGGCGATCGCTGCTGATGAGGGCGCGCTGCGCGGGATCGTCACGCGCCGTGAAATCGGCGGTGAGCGAGTTGATGCGGCTCTGCATCGCGTCGGCGTAGGTCTGGTCGCGATCCGCCTGCGCTTGCAGCTCTTTGACCTTGCCGCCCCAATAGGCCTGATCTTTGACCGGGGTCTTGTCCTTGTCTTTCTCCGCGTCTTTGGCATCGGCCGGTGGCGACGGAGGCTTCGTTGCACCGGGCGGAGGCACTGGCGGGGCCGGCGCGACACTCCCCAAATCCTTGTTCGTGTAGACCTTCGCCGGTTCTTTCAGCGCCTGCCTTCGCGCTTCTTCCTTGCGAGCGACGTCACCAAGCGACTGCGCAAACAGCGGCGCGCTGGCGCCAACGAGCGCGGTGGTGAAAACGACTGCGGTTAGCAAGACCCTGGGGCTCATGACTCGATAACTATCGAAAGACTTATCGGCTTGAAGCCGATGGTACGTGAGGGCCCCGGGGGGGTCAAGAATGCGCCGCGGGGCCGACCGAGGCGCGGGGCTTTGGGGCCTCGACTCCCCCTTCCGCCAAGGATTTAAGGTGTTTCAGGAGGCTTCACCCTGTCGGCCCTCGGGTCCACGGCGCCACTGCTTGTCGAATCTCACGCCAAGACAACACCCGCAGCCCCTGCCCGGAGACGGGCAGGCTGCCGCCTCTCAGCTGGCTGGCACCCACCCGGGCGACTGTGAGCTCGAGCGCCTTGTGCGAGCCGCGCGGCCCCCAAGCCTCGGCGCGCAAGGCGAGCACTCCAGCTCCCGGGTTCGCTGGCACGCCGTCGTGGAGCGGATCGTCGTCGTTCTCGGACGGGTCGTCGCCTACCATCACGGTGACGTAGAACGACGAGTTGATGGTGCCGGTCGGCGTCATGTCGTTCAGCTTGTCGTAGGCGAACAACTGCCACCGCGGGTTGTTCGGACCCCATGGCCGCTCGGTCGTCACGGCGTCCATGTCGGCGCCCGAGCAGGCCGTCGCTTTGGCGCAGTTCGCCATGTTCAGCAGTTCGGTCAAGTCGAGCTTCGAGCCATCGGCAAGCGTTCGAGTGCCGCTCGGGAGACCGTCGACGAACCCCGACGCCGAGGTGCCAGCCAGGACGCTGTTCCAGTCGGGAATCGACGCCAGATCATCCACGGCGCGCTCGGCCGCGGCGTCGGCCGCGTAGAACAATTCCGAACTGGTGCTGTAGTTTCTGGCGATTTTCGTTTCTGTCGTCGTGATCAAAAGCAAGGCGGCCCCCAGGGCCATCATCAAGAGCGTAGCCATCGTCGCCACGATCAGGGCGATGCCGCGCTCGCTGCGGGGATCGCGATCCGATACGACGGCTGCCGGCTCAGGATTCGTTGTCATGGTGGTCACCCGACGAGATTCAAGCTGCGTGCGGCTCACGCCGAATCCAAACGCGTGATCCGGAACCGACCGTCGTATGCCCTACTCGATTTGACTTGCCAAGACTGTTCACCGCGATCGATTGGATTCCGGCATGTGCAATTCCATTTCCACGTCGCGCCCCTCTTTCCCCAGGCCTGAAATGCAAGGTTTTTTGTGATGGCGGGCACGGCCGCTCCTGCGACCGCGGCAAAAATTGAAACTGTGCGCGAGTTGACAGATGGAGCGTATTGCTCACATCGCCGCTCAACGGCTTCTCACGAAGAGGCACGAAGAACTCGAAGGCCAGGGACCAAGCCGCAAGGACGACGATGCGCCGGGAAGCGCCGCGGCTGGGTTTATTGATGGGAGCGGAGCAGTTGTCCGAACGTCAGCGTGTCCGTGTCGTGAAGATGGGCGTGCCGGGCGGCAACAGCGATTGGGTCAAAAAGTTCAAGACGCCGACGGGGTTTTCGGTGGGGTAGCGGAGTGCCCTGCCGCCAAGGCCTCAAGGTGCGCTTTCGCGCGCTCGGCATCTGGTCCGGAGGGCGCCATCTCCAAATACTGCTTGTAGGCTCGCTGGGCGTCCGCAACTCGGCCAACGCTTTCGAGACTGATGGCCAGGGCGATGTGGAAGCTCGGTTCGCTCGGCGCCAGCGCAATCGCCTTCTCGAACGCAGGAATTGCCGCTTGCTCGTCGCCTTTCTTGTGAAGCGCTAGCGCGAGGTTGAACTGCGTGGCGTAGTCTTCTGGAAACAGGCCCGTGGCCACTCGGTATTCGGCAATCGCCCGATCCCATCGCTCCGCCTGACCGAAGGCGTGGGCCAGGTTGAAGCGATACTGCCATTTGTCGGGCGAGAGCTCGGCGGCTCGCGATAACTTGGCGATCGCTTCGTCGATGCGCCCCTGACGAGCGAGTGCCTGACCCATGTTGTTGAGCACCTCGGTGTCGTTCGGCCGCTCAGTGAGCAGTTGTTCGTAGTGCGCGCGCGCGGCCTCGAAGTCGCCCTTGGCGAAAGCGGCGGCGGCGGCTTGTTTGCCGTCGAAGAAGCTGCCGGTCGTTTTCGCGACAGCGTCCTCCTGGCGCCTCGGCGAGGAACTCTGCTGACGCGTGGCCGGCGCCGACGCCGTTGCCGCCGGCTGCGCCACCTTGTCGGCCGGCGCGGACCAATTCCAGGTCGCCGCGATCGCGATGACCACGACGAGCGACGCGACGCTTCCCAACAGCAACGCCCGCTCCTTCGTCAGCCAGGCTGGGAGCGGGAGCTTGGAGGAGGCAACCGGAAGATGCGGCTCATCGCACCGGATGCACCGATCGCGATCGGGGCGAGTCCGTGCTCCGCAGGACGCGCAAATGACGAAGTCGTTTTGGCTCATCGCCGTCCCAGTTCCCCAATTCAACGATCAACGCAGAAACCGCTGAGCACACAGAGAAGGCTTGGCTCTGCGCCCTCCGCGTGTTCTGCGTTCATCTCACCTCGCGCCACGACAGAATCCGCACGCCGGCCTGCCCGACGCCGTTGTTGTAGGCCGTCTGATCGCCAAACATTTGTACCTTGCCGCCGGCGGCGAATACCAGATGCTGATCGACAATGAAGGGCGCCGTCGCGCGCACACCGGCGATGCTCGTCACGAGCGTCGAGTCTTTGCTGTCGAACTTGCCGTCGGCGTTGGTGTCGTACGCCGCACCACCGATGAAGGTGAGCGCGTAGAGCTTCGCGATCGGCGGCGTACACGGCGTCGCGGGTGTCGTGGTCGTCGTCGTGAAGAACACGATGTCGCCGGCGACGGCTGGGAACGCCGAGACCTTCTCGTCGCTGCCGGAGTTGTCGACTTTCAGCAGAATGGGGTTGAACGTCACCGTGCCGGTGGCGCCGTTGTCGAGCACCCCCATGAGCTTGTACGACTGCGAGACGCCACTGGACGGCAGCAGGTCGCTCCCGGTGCCGAAGAAAATGTACTGTTGCGTGCCGACATTGACGGTCGCCATCGAGGCAAAGATCGGCTGATGTTGTGTCGTGTCGTCGTACAGCTTCGTGGCGTTGGTGGTCGTGAAGATCGGGACGTTCGAGGCATCGAGCCCGATGTCGAAGCGCCAGACGCGGCCGTCGATGTCCCCGAGATACGCCTTGTTGATGAAGCGCGAATCGGATGGCCCGGTGGCGACCGGATCGGTTTGCAGCGCGTTCTTGAGCTTCGTGCAGTCGTCGACCGCCGCCGCGGCGCAGTTGTCCACCGTCTCGGCCAGCCCGTCATTGCCGACATCCCGCGAATCGAGCAACGCACCGTCG
>QHWL01000219.1:7153-7785 GCA_003222555.1 Acidobacteriota bacterium
ACCAGCACCACATAGGGGCTCGCGCTGGCCTGGATCTGGCCGATCGCCGGATCCGACCACGTCTGCCCGACCGTCTTCTCGGTGAGTGAGGCACTCGCCTTCAAATCGCCGTACGGCGAATTGGCACAGACGGTGGCGCCGAGGACGGCGCAATTTGGCTCCCAATTGCTGTAGAGCGGGTAGCTCCACTTCACCGGCATCCGCGTCGGCGATGAGAAATAGCCGAGCAGCGTCGCCAGCGTGTCGTCGGTCGGCGAGACGTTACCGGTCGTGGCCATGTCGGCCAGCGTCACGTCGATCGTCTGGTAGAACGTTCCTCCCGGGCCTTCGCCGACGATCAGATAGGTGTGCCACGTCCCGTCGGTCAGCCTGACGTCGGAGATCTTTGGCGAGCCGTCGGCGAAATAATCGAAGCTCCCAACCGGCTGGCCATCACGGAGCGTTCTCAACTTCGGCAGGAGATTGAACGGAATCAAGCCCCAGAGCTCTGTGCCAATCCGCGCGTCGATCGCCTCCATGATGCCGCGATTGGTTCCGGTGAAAATGATCGTCCGGCGATCCTTGTTGCGGACCGCGAACCCCGGATAGGTGTCGTCGGGCGGTGGATCGAGCGAGGGTGGATTCATAATCGC
>QHWL01000219.1:7984-8475 GCA_003222555.1 Acidobacteriota bacterium
GTCGGCGGCTGGCGCCGACGCGATCCACAATCTCTTTTCGAACGTACCGTCGGAGATGAACTTATAGCCCGACGGCTGCGTGGAGTCGGGTTGCGCCTGATACACCCTGAAGCCGCTCAGCGACAGGTCGAAGCCAGGCAGCTTGAAACCACTCGTGATCATCAGGTTCGACCGCTGGGGAATGACGTTCGCCGCGCGGTCCTTGACGGTCGACGGATCCGGGAGAAGGGTCGCCCCGGTGATGTCCTTGGCCCCCTGGAGGTTCACGGTGCCAATGATCGGGCTGGTCGTCTGGTACTCCGTGGAAGGACCGAAAGGCAGCGCAACCGTCGGCACGGCATCGAAGTCCGCCGAGCTCGCGAACGTGTGCTGAATCGCGATGTTCACCGCCCTCACGACTTCGGGCACGATGACGGTGCCGGCCGGAGCGGTAAGGCCGGCCGTGGCTTGCAGGTAGGGCGAAGCCAGCGCCGCGTCGATCTGCGCCTTCG
>QHWL01000220.1 GCA_003222555.1 Acidobacteriota bacterium
AAGCTCGCCGGCGAGTACGGCGATCGCGCGCCGCGGGCGGTACGGGCTGTCGCGGCCGTGTCGCCGATCATCGAGATTGGCGAGTGCGTCACCGCACTCGAGCGACCGGCCAACCTTCTGTATCAGTGGAATTTCGTGCGGGACCTCAAGCGCCGCATGCGCCGGAAGGATCGCTTCAGGCCGGGACTGTTCGATTTGAAGAAGCTCCGCGACATCCGGACGGTGCGTGAGTTCGACGAGGCATACACCGCCCCGTACTTTGGCTTTAAGGACGCCGAGGACTATTACCACCGCGCCAGCGCCATGCGAATTGTCGATCGCATCCGCCTGCCCGCGCTCGTCATCGCGGCCGAAGACGATCCGTTCGTCCCCTCACGTCCGTTTCGCGATCCCATGGTGACCGGTAATCCACACGTGCTTCTCTTGATCTGCGAGCACGGCGGGCACTGCGGCTTCGTCGGTCCGGCGGCTGGAGACGACGACGGGTACTGGGCCGAACGTCAGATTGTCGAGTTCGTCGAACGCTACACCAATAGCGCGACGGCAGAAGGAGCAGAGAACGCTGCGGAGCTCATGGCTTCCGAACCATTGGCGAGTTTTGCAGAGACTCCTGCAGGAGGCGCGCGAACTCAGGGCCCTTCCCTTCTTCCTCGTGCTTGAAATAGACGAACACATCGCGACAGTCAACGGTCTGGCTCGCGATCGTGACGGCCCACCTCTTGACATCGTCCGGCATGTAGCCTTCGTCGCGCAGACGGAAGTACGCGTAGTCGGCGGTGATGCGGACAGGCGTCGACATCTTCTCGCTGTCCGCGATGCAAAGGGCTAGATTCCGCTTCGCCAGCCGTTCGAACACCTCCTCGTCGAGCCACGACTGGTGGCGGAACTCGAACGCCGCGCACACCTTTGGCGGCAGCTCGTCGAGGAACGCGTCCAACACCGCAAGATCTTTCTTCGAGCTCGGCGGTAGTTGAAACAGCAGCGCGCCGAGCTTCTCGCCAAGCGTGCCCGCGACCTGGCACAGCGTGGTCACCAGCGGGCCGCAGTTCTTCAACCGGCTGTCGTGGGTGATGCGGCGCGGGGCCTTGAGCGTCAGCTTGTAAGGCGACGGGGTCTGCGCGGCCCATCCGGCCACCAGCTTCTCGCTCGGCATCCGGTAGAACGTGTAGTTGATCTCGACGGTCGGAAACCGCGCGGCGTAATACGGCAGCATCTTGGCGGCCGGAAGATCGGCGGGATAAAAGCTGCCCTTCCACTCGGGATAGTTGTAGCCGGAGGTCCCAATCCAAATCATCCGTCAAGAGTAGACTATTGGCATGCGTGGTCTCACGTTATTTCGCGCTTCCGGGCGGCTAGCGCTTTTCTTTTTCTGTCCCTCGCTCCTCCTCTCCTCGTGCGGCAGGCCGTCCGACCGGCGCGCCTACGCGCTGCAAGGGCAGGTTCTCGCGGTCGCGCCGAATCGTGGGGAAGCCACGATCAAGCACGAAGACATCAAAGGCTTCATGCCCGCGATGACGATGCCGTACAAGGTCAAGGAACCGAAGCTGCTCGACAACATCGCGCCCGGCGATCTCATCAACGCCACGCTCGTGATCGTGTCGAACGACGCCTACTTGACCAAGATCAAGAAGGTCGGGTCGGCGCCGCTCGAGAAGCGTCCAGTCGCAGCGCCGCCGGCTTCATCCGGGTTCGAGCTGCTGAAGGCCGGCGAGGCGGTGCCGGACGCTTCGTTCGTCGATCAGGACGGCAAGAAGCGCGGCTTCAGCGCCTTCAGGGGATCGACCCTCGTCGTGACGTTCATCTACACGCGCTGTCCGCTGCCGACCTTCTGCCCGCTCATGGATCGGCACTTCGCGGCCATCCAGAACAGTCTGAAGAACGATCCGTCGCTCGCGAAGGTCCATCTCGTCAGCATCAGTTTCGATCCAATCACCGACACGCCGCCGGTGCTGAGGAAGCACGCGCGGACGCTCAACGCCGATCCGCACCGCTGGACTTTTCTGACCGGCACGCGCGACGACGTCGATCAATTCGCCGCGCGGTTCGGGGTGTCGGTCGCGCGCGCGTACGACAACCCGCTCGACATCACCCACACCCTGCGCACCGCCATTGTCGATGCCGACGGCAAGCTCGTGAAGGTCTACACGGGCAACGAGTGGACGCCCGACCAAGTGCTCATGGATCTGAAGCCCGTTGTCCGCTCGAGCTGATTCGAAGGTCCGTGCTGAAGGCAGATGCCAGGGTCCGGCTAAAGCCGGACACTACGGACGCGGGCGGCGCGCTTGCGTCGGACGCGTTCCGGCCGCGCGAGCGGCGCATCATCGAGCAGCTGCGCACGCCGCTCGCAGTGCAGCGCTACCTCAATCGGCTCCCGTACAACAATGAGCCGCCGCCAGCGGGCGCGACGTTGCGAAGCTTCCGCGGCGTCGTCCGCCACGGCTGCGCGCATTGTCTCGAGGCGGCGCTCTTCGCCGCCGTCGTCCTCGAGCAGCACGGATATCCCCCGCTCGTGCTCAGCTTCGAATCGATCGACGAGCTCGATCATGTGATCTTCGTGTATCGCCGCGGCGCCCGATGGGGATCGGTTGCCCGATCGCGCGACCCCGGACTTCACGGACGCCGGGCCGTTTTTGCCACCGCGCGCGCGCTCGCCCTCAGCTACTGCGACCCGTACATCGATTTCACGGGACGGATCCGAGGCTACGCGATCGTCGATTTACGCGTCATGGGAACTTACGATTGGCGCTTGGCCGACACCAATGTGTGGAAGGTCGAGCGAATGCTGCTCGAGTACCCGCATCGGCGAATCGAGTCGTCCGACCGGCGCGTCCACGCTCTGCGCGAGCGATATCGTGCGTTCAGGAAAGAACACCACGGCAAGAAGCCGCTCTTTTATCGCGGCCGGGACCGATGGACGGAGATCCCGGAAGAATTTATCTACGATCGACGAGTTGAACATCTAGGCCGGAAATCGTAGATCGGCAATCGTAGATTCAGGACGGTGCGCTAGTCCAAATCGAAATCCCTCGTCGGTTTGGTGATTGGTTCCTGGCGCGCCTGCTTCAGCGCCTCCTCGAACCGTCGTGACAAGGCGTCGCCCCGAGTTTTTTCGTTGTCGACCGATTGTTGGAAGATGGCTTCGCGGCGCGCAGCCTCGTCCGCGAGAATGCGCTGCGCTTCGCCGAGCTCGGGCTTATTGCCACGATCGGGCTCGATATGCGACACGACGCGCCCGAGATTGACGTCGACGACGAGCGTCGTCTGACAGCAGGGGCACGTCACTTCGATTTCGGACTTGAGCCGTGCCATCGGCAGTTCCCCCCAAGTGCGCTTGCGCGGCCGCTGGCCGGAACAGCACCAACGAGTTCAGCGCGCACGAGCACGGCTATCATAACGCAGGGAGCCGGACGTGCGGCGCCCTGGCGGCTTCCCCTTCGTTTTCGGCCATGCGGCCGATTGGAACACACATATGCAGCTGGCGAACGCGCGAGTGTGGCTGACGGGCGCGAGCTCCGGGATTGGCGAAGCGCTCGTCGCTCCGCTCGTTCGAAAAGGGGCGCGGGTCGCGATCACGGCGCGGCGCAGCGGCCGGCTCGAGACCATCGCGGCGCGATATGCGGCCGGCGGCGTCTCCACGGTCCTGGCCGTGCCGGGCGACGTCACCGATCGCGCGGCCGTGATCGTCGCGGCACGGCAGATCGAGAGGGCGTGGGGCGGCATCGACCTCGCGATCTTCAACGCTGGAGGATCGGTCGATCACGATCGTCAGTCGGCCGCCGAGGGTGGCGAACCGTTTCTCAGCAACTCGTACACGGCAACGATGGCGCTCAACTATTTCAGTGTCGTGTACGGGATCGAGGCCGTGTTGCCTGACATGCTGGCGCGCGGCTCGGGCCATATTGCCGCAGTGGCGAGCCTGGCGGGCTATCGTCCATCAGCCTCGCTGCCTTACGGAGTGTCGAAAGCCGCCGTCATTTACCTGATGAACGGGTTGCGCTTCGAGGTGGCGCCGCGCGGCCTCGGCGTGACGGTGATCAATCCCGGGTTCGTGAAGACGCCGCTCACCGAGCGGAATCGGTTTCACATGCCGTTTCTTCTGGAGGCGAGCGACGCGGCGGAGAGAATCGTCCGCGGGCTCGAGCGCGGGAAAAAGGAAATTCACTTCCCGGCGCCCCTGTCGTGGGCAATGAAGATGCTGCGGATCGCGCCGTACCCGGTTTACGAGCGAATCATGACTCGATTTCTTCGGCGAGCTCGAGCTGCAGCTGCAGCGGCACCGCGTCGATGATGCCCGCCACGCGCCCGGTCGCGCGATGCGCTTTGGCGGCGCGCGCCTCTTCATAAATCCGCGCGGGCACCACCTGCACGTCCCATGCGAGGCCGACCGCCTTCATCGCGCGGATCACGTACCACGTCGGATCGAACTCCCACCAGTAGAAGCCGTTTCGCGCCGCGCGCTGGTACCGGTGGTGGTTGTTGTGCCACCCCTCGCCTGCGGCGAAGACCGCCGTGAAGACGTTGTTACGGGAGGCGTCGCGCGTCTCGAACCGGCGCGATCCGAACATGTGGTTGATCGTATTAATCGCAAACGTCGCGTGCGCGAGCGTCATCGTGGGCAGGCAGAATCCCCAGACCAGCCAAGGCCAGCCGCCGGCAAGATACATCGCGACGGCAAGGGCGAGCGGCGGCACGACGTGGTATCGATCGAGCCACACAATCTCCGGCGCACTCGAGAAGTCGCGGACGACGGGATTGGTGGGGGCGAGTCGATCGTGGCGCGCGTCGTTGAGAAACCAGCCGATGTGCGCGTAGTAGAACCCGCTCACGGCGGCACTGTGGGGATCGCCCTCGCGATCGGCGAACCGGTGGTGGTTGACGTGATGCCCCGCCCACCAGAGCGGGCCCTTCTGCATCGCCGCGGTGCCGATGAGCGTCCATACGAAGCGCGCGGGGCGGTCCATCTGGAACGAACGGTGCGCGAAATAGCGATGAAACGCCAGCGTGAGCCCGATCGCGCGAAGGAAATGCGACGCCGCCCACAGGGCGACGAGCGGCCATGCAAACGGTACGGCAAAGACGAGAAGCGCCGAGGCCTGATCCGCCCAGAACACCACCATCGAGATTGTTGTCATCACAAGTCAGATCTCACGGGCGCTCGGCCGACAGCAGTGCGGACCGCGCTTATCGCGGGCCCAG
>QHWL01000221.1 GCA_003222555.1 Acidobacteriota bacterium
TGTTCCCGGACATCAACAACGCGGACACGTGGAACCTCGCGCCGCTGTCGCCGATCACGAAAACGTTCCTTCAGGGGACCGGGACTTTCAGGTTCTCCAATCAGCGGGAAGAGGGGGCCGCCTGGGTGCAGGACGACTGGAGCGTCACGCCGCGGCTGACGCTCAACCTGGGTCTCCGCTACGACATCGCCTACGGGCTCTTTGCCGAGGGCACGGCCGTGCCGCCGTTCCTGCCAGCCGGCCGGCCGATTCAAACGGATCGCGTGCAGCCGCGGCCCGGCTTTGCGTTCACGGTGGACAACAACACGGTGATTCGCGGGGGGTTCGGGAAGTTCTACAGCGAAGTCTCCGATCAGCCATCCCTGTGGGCGTCAGCGTGGAGCCACCAGTTGCATCCGCAAGTGCTCAACGATGGGCGGCCCGACTTTGCGTCGAACCCGTTCAACGGGCCGCCCGGGGTGCCGTACTCGAAGACGATTCCGAGCTTCGAGCAGGTGCAAGCCAAGACGTGCCAGGCGACCAACGGCGCGCCCGGCTGTTTGCGGACCGCCATCTCCTCACAACTGATACGCTCAGACGCGCAGGTCCCCTATAGCTGGCAGACCTCGATTGGCATCCAGCGGCAGATTGGCCAGACGATTGGCATCAATGCCGATTACGTCTACGAGGGCCAGCGACACAACGTTTCGAACCTGGCGAACAGCAACCTCAACTTCAACCCGGCCACGGGTCTGCCGCTGAATTACCTGGTCGCGGCCAACAACCCGTACCCGAATTTCGGCCAGGTCGCGCAGATTTACACGGAGCTGAGGTCGAACTACCACGCGTTGCAGACCTCGTTCAGCAAGCGCTTCAGCAACCGGTGGCAGGGCACGGCCACCTATTCGTTGGGATTCTTGAAGGATGCAGACGTGTGCCCGCCGACGGCGCCGCCCAACGTCTCGCCCGGGTACTGCGGCGAGTACGGGTACGCGACGACCGACCAGCGCCACCGGGCGGTTTTCAACGGCATCTGGCAGCTTCCGTATGACATCCAACTGAGCGGGTTGTATTTCTACGGGTCCGGCCAGCGCCTCGCCACCTCGTACGGTCAAGACGTACTCAATTCGGGGCAGGGCACGAACGCCCGCTTCCGGCCGGATCTGACGATTGTGCCGCGCAACAACTTCGTCGGCGCCCCCCTCCACAGGGTCGACTTGCGCGCGCTGAAAAAGATGCGCCTCGCCGGCCGGACCTCGGTCGATGGCATCTTCGAGGTGTACAACCTGCTTAACCACGAGAACTACGGGGCCTACGTGACCGGTGAAACGGCCGTGAACTTCGGGGCGCCGTCATTCGTCTCGAACGTCAATTACTACGCGCGCACCGTGCAGCTGGGGTTCCGGTTCGCGTTCTAAGCGCAGCAGAGATCATTTTCTGCGGAGTACACGCATGATCAATGAATCTCTGCGCCCTCCCTCGATCTGCGCACCTGTTGCGCGGCCGCGAGATTGCGCCGCGCCGCGCCGAGCTCAGGCTGCAGTCTCAGCGCCTCCTCGAACTGACCGATGGCTTCGTCCAATCGTCCGTCCGACATGAGATTGAGGCCCAGATCGTCGTGCACCACCGCTGCATTGCGGAGGATAGCGTCGAGATACTCGCTGGTGTTGATCATTTGGCGGGTCCGCGGGTCGGCGATGTCGCTGGTGATTCCCTGAATCGGCACCATGTAGGCGCGGGCGAGTACCGAAAGGTACGTGTCGAGCCCCTCCGCTAGCGGAACGGGCTTCCCTGCGACAAAGCATTCCCGGCACCAGTCCGCAATCCGGCTCAGGTTTACCACGGACGACGGCGCACCTGTCGAGCGAAAATTGAGCAGCGATCTGACGCTGTATTCCTGCAGCGGACGATCATCGCTGACCGGAATCGAGTGACGACTCGCCTCCGCGAGCGTCTGCGCCGATCCCAGGAACGTACCGACGATCTCACGCACGCTGCCCAGGTCGAGCCGCTGCAGGTCCTGCTGCACTGCAGGCGCTCTCGAGAGGGCTGCTGCCACGCGCGCCGGTTCGATCTCGACGCGCAAATCGTTCGCGCCGAGGAGCTGCAGGTTGGGTTGAGCGCCAGAGAGCAATACGGCCTGCGGGAAGACCTCGACGAACGCGCGAATCATCGCCAACGTCGTCGCTGCCGGCACCTGGTAGGCGGGCAGCCACTGGCTGATGTAACCCTTCGGCCTGAGGCGTGACCGGACAAGAGTGTAAAACTCTCTCGAATACAGCGCGCCCACCCCAGCCTGCGCAATCGGCGGCGGCTCAAGAGCAATCACGTCGTAGGACGCCGCGGGTTGCATTTGCAGGTGCTGCCGACCATCGTTGATGTAAACGACCACTCGCGGATCGTTCAGGACATCTCGGTTGGCATCCTTGAAGTAACCGGCGTGCTCGAGGACCTGCCTGGAAAGCTCCGCCACCTCGACGCGTCGGATTGAGGGATGAAGCGTTGCCGCGTGCGTCGTGTTCCCGACGCCGAATCCTATGACGAGAACGACCTTCGGGTCGTCGATACACAGCAGCGGAATGTGCGCGAGCGCCCGCATGTATCGCTGGTCGTGTCGTCCAGTCGAGGACATCGGATGGCCATTCGTCAGTAACCATCGCCGGCCCCCGCCATCATCCGTGACCGCTACGATCTCGTTGATGCCTTCGCTCAGCGAGACCAGCTCGTTCCCGGTGGGAAGAAGCAGCGATCGGTTTCTGACATGGTTGGCGGGCAACAGGAGCCACAGCCACACTGCCACGCCGCCAATCAGCGTCGAGCAGACGAATGCCGCCGTCGGCGCCCGCTGGTTCCTGAGCGTTGAGGCGTAAAGCGGAATGACGGCAAGCCACCCGGCGATCGCAAGGATCGTGGCGCTCTCCTGCATCCCCATCATCGGCAGGAGCACGAAACCCGCGCCAATAGCGCCACAAACGGCGCCAATCGTGTTGCACAGGTACAGCAAGCCCGCGAGGCGGCCGACGGAGTTCTCTGCGCGCTGGATCATCGCATTGGCAAGCGGAAAAGCGAAGCCCATGAGAAATGCGGCCAGTCCCACTTCGAAAAAGATAGCGAGAGCATTGAACCACAGTTCCGCGGCGCTTTGCGCCCACGCGGCTTTCGTGGCGAACGTGCGTTCCATCGCCTGGGCGATGACCGTGAGGCCTCGCACATCGGCATTGGCCAGCCCGAAGAGAGCGGAAGCGACGAAGAGTCCGTGGACGACGATAAGCCACGAAGCCGATCGCTCGGTGCTGCGGGTCAGGAAGCCTCCGACGAGGGCTCCAACGCCGATGCCGATCAGGATGACGGCGAGGAGCAGAGAGTAGACCGCACGGAACACACCCAACAGGAGTGTGAAATGCCGGAACCAGACGATCTCCATTCCCATCGCCGCAAAGCCGGACAGACCCAGCGCCAGTCCCGTCAAGGCGAGAGCCGGGGACGCTACCGAGGCCGGCGATGGAACGCCGGCGCCGGCCGCGTGGATGGACCGGGCGACGAGCGACGCAGATCGGGCCCGAGCGCTCGAGGCGAGCAGCAGCGCGCCGGCCGCCGCGATGAAGTTGAATAATGCTGCGACCTCTTGTGAGGCCCGAAGACCGACGGCCGGCACGAGTGCAGAATCGGTCAGCAGACAGCCCAACGCCGCGCCCGCAGTGTTGATGCCATAAAGAAGCGCAATCGGCCGTCCCCCAATCTTGACGTCGCTTCGAACCAGATGGCGAATGAGGAGTGGCAGCGTGCCGCCCATCAGCATCGTGATCGGCGCGAGCAGAAAAGTAGCGATGCCCGCGCGGGCGAGATATGACGACGTCGAGAGCACGTGCCACCCGCCCGCGTCGCGCGAGTAAGAGGAGACCATTGCCGAAAGGCGACCAAGATGAGGCAGCAGAAAGGAGATGCCGAGGCCCATCAAGCCGATGAGGAGCTCGAAGTGTCCGTACGTACGGACCAGGGACTCCGGTCGAGCGATATATCGACGGTCGGCCCACGATCC
>QHWL01000211.1 GCA_003222555.1 Acidobacteriota bacterium
TTTTCTGATGGACCACGTCAAGGGCATTCCAGATATCGATCCCAAGAAGCATCGTCTGCTGCTGCACGGCATGGTGGACCGCCCTCTCGAGTTCACCATGGACGAGCTGAAACGCCTGCCCTCGGTATCGCGGGTGTATTTCCTCGAATGCAACGCAAACAGTCGCCCACTGCGTGGTCCGAACGGCGAGTCTGTCCAGATGGTACACGGACGAACCAGCTGCAGTGAATGGACGGGGGTGTTGCTGTCGGTATTGCTCAAGGAGTGCGGCGTCCAAAGAGGGGCAACTTGGATAGTGGCCGAAGGGGATGAATCCAACAAGTACACCATGAGCATCCCGTTGGGTAAGGCTATGGATGACACTCTGGTGGCCTACGCCCAGAATGGCGAACCCGTGCGTCCCCAGCAAGGTTACCCGCTGCGACTCGTGGTCCCCGGCTGGGAAGCCATCCGCGCTGTGAAGTGGTTGACCCGCATCAATGTGGTGGATCGACCCTACATGGCATGGCACGAAAGCGGCAATAACGCCGACACGATCCCCAATGGCAAAGGGTTGTGGTTCCGATTCGAGCTGGGACCCAAAGCGGTCATTACTCGACCTTCCGGCGGCCAACGTCTGCCCGGCCCCGGGTTCCACGAGATCACCGGTCTGGCTTGGACCGGTGGGGGCGCCGTGCGCAGGGTCGACGTATCCACTGACGGCGGCCGGACCTATAAGGAGGCTGAGCTCCAGCAGCCGGTGCTTCGGTACGCGCACACGCGGTTTCGCTTCCCGTGGAGGTGGAACGGCGAAGAGGCTGTGCTGCAGGCGCGCTGCACGGATGAACGGGGCGAGGTTCAACCGACGATAGCCGAGGCGGCCAAGAACCTGGGCGTCACCACTGATTACTTCTATCAGGCCGATCACTTCAATGGCATTCAGCCGTGGAAGGTCAACCGGGATGGGAGCGTTCAAAATGCGCTGTAAGCTTCTTACGGCGACGATCGCTCTCTCTGCGTGTGTCACGACACTGGCACAGGGGCCGACGTACCAGCTGGGAAGAACTCCAAGTCAAGAGGAAATCAAGGCCAGGGACACCGCTGTCTCGCCTGAAGGAAAAGAACTGCCGCCGGGGAGCGGAACCGCCGTAGAGGGCGCAAAGGTGTATGTGCAGAAATGCGTGGGGTGTCACGGGCCAAACGCCACGGGAAACACGCTGCATCTTGGGCTCGTGCCGCTCGGTAATGCCAAACCGGTGAAGCTCCCTTTTAGCCTCGTCCCGTACGCCACAACGGTTTGGGACTTCATCAACCGCGCCATGCCCCAAACCAGGCCGGGATCGCTCACTCCGGACGAAGTCTACGCTGTGACCGCCTATGTGCTCTATCGAAACGAGGTCATCAAAGAAACCGACGTTCTCGATGCCAAGAGCCTCCCGAAAGTACGAATGCCGAATCGCGACAATTTCCTTCCCGCACAGCCGGAATGGGACCCCTCGGCGAAACGGCCGTTCGGATATTACCCCTGATTTCTCATCCACTCGTTCAGGCGTCAGCGAACCTTCGTAAAGCCGTAGAGAGTCTCAGGGTTCTCGACAAGGATACGATGGCGAGTTCTTTCGTCGGTGGCCCACCGCCCCAGGAGATCGAAGAGCACCGCGTCGTCTGGTTTGGTGGTTTCGTTCGGATGAGGCCAATTGCTGCCCCATACCAGTCGCTCCGGCGCAGCCTTGACGTACGCCTGCGCAACCGCCGTCACATCGGCGTAGGTGGGTGGCCCATCTTTCGTATTGTCGTAGGTCACGGACAGTTTGACCCAGGTCCTGCCTTTGTCGATGACTCTACGAACGACGGCGTACGCCGGATGGCTCACGCCCGACGGCGACACGTGCGTCATGTGATCGAATACAAGTGCGGACGGGAGGCGATTCCACACCTGGTCCATTGTCGCGATCTGGTCGGCCGTCATGTTGATCTGCACGTGCCAACCGAGTGCGGCGACGCGCTTGGACAGGGCGTCGATGTTGGCGATGGTTGCCGCCGAGATCGTCGCGTTCGTCATGGAGAAGCGGATGCCGCGAATTCCGCCGGCGTCGAGCACTTTCAACTCAGAGTCTGTGATGGCGGGATCGATCACGGCAACGCCTCGTGCGTTGGGCCGAAGCTGCGCAATCGCGTCGAGCGTTACGCGGTTGTCAGTGGCGTAGGCCGAGGGCGTGACGACGATATCCCGGCTGACGCCGAGACGCCGTTCCAGCAATCGGAACTCCTCGACACGGGCGTTCGGCTGGATGGACGTGGTCGCCTGCGGCGGCTGCGCAAAGCGAGCGGCATCATAGATGTGATGGTGGCAATCGCAAGCGTTCGCAGGTGCCTTCAGGGTCGGTGCGCCGGTACCAGCCGAATTCGGAACCACGACTTGAGCACGACCCTCTTTCGACAAAGAGGCGCCGCCCGCCACCCAGGCGACAAGTCCGCCCTTGAGAAAAGTCCGCCGACCAATCCCTGTGGCACGCATGCTGGTCCTCCAGTTCAGAAAAGGGACCTTCTGCGAGCGGCCGCTCGACACTCACAACCGCCTGCGGTCTCCAGAACTCCTTCAGTCCCTCGCGAAGCAGTAGATGCGCCCCGCGCCGCCGCGCGGAGCGGTGTTCGCGCAGTTCAGGTTCGAGTGCGCGGAGTTCCACGATGACAAGGCGCCGGAGGTGTCGCCATTGGGCCCCAGTCCGTCGGAGTGGCCGACCTGCCCCTGTGTCGTCGTCGAATCCGATGTCCAGTCGCCGCACGTCAGCCCGGCCAACAGCGTTCCATCCGCCCCCGACCCGGTCATGATGTCGTGTTCCACAGGCGACGGCGATCCGGGCCATTGGCCGTTGATGGGTTGGCCCTTCTCATCGATGAACACCGTCGCGTCTCCTTTGCGCGCGTGGAGGTCGGTTAGATTGCTCGCAACCAAAGCGCCCTTCACGTTGAACCACGGGCCGTTGCCAATGCGACTGCGAGCATCGATCGGCCGGTTGCCGTTGTTGGCGTCCCGCTCTACGCTGAGGTAGGCTCGCCAGGTCTTGTTGCCGACGCCGGCCGCATTCGCCAGGTTCTGGCAGAGGCTGTCGGCGCCGCTCAGGCCGCCGAGGTTGCCCGTGGAGCTTCTGGAACTCGTGACAAAGAAGCTCATAGGGGGACCGCTTTGAGTCGGAGCTGTGCCACTGTTGCTATTGGCGCAGGCGGCCACACACACCGCCAAGAGCGCGAGCCCGACAATGTGAAGCATCATGACATCCTCCGTGCCTAACCCCACTTCTTCACCGCCGCGCTGATGGCCGGACCGGCTTTGCCGAGATCTTCTGGGAGCATGACCGGAATGAACTCCAAGTCTGCCTTCAGCCAATAGTGACTGCTACTGTGCCGCTTTGGGCGCTGAGGCAATCAGGGAACGGATTTGCGCAACAGCGTTCCTGACCTGTATGTCGAAAAACAGCTTGCCGAATTCTGACGTGGCGGGTCGCGGGTCGCCGGTGACACCATTATCGACACGCGGCTTCGTGCTGTCAGGCTGCTGTCCTGGTGGGACGGGAGAATCGCCCGCCACTAACTTGTCCCTGCGAACGTACGAATCGCCACCGAGAAACATCAGCAGCGATGTGTCGTGTATGCCACCGTGGGTCGCCGGAGGCAAGCCGTGCTCCTTGACCCAACCATCGACGTCATCGTGGGTCTTGGCATAGAGGTCACCGCAGAAGTAGACATGGCTCGCCTTCGCCGCGTACTTCTGATCTAACCGCTTGGCCAGGTCTTCTAACTCCCTTTGCCCGCCACCGTGATCGCCCATCAGCACAATGCTCTTGAATCCATTCACGACCATGCTGTCCACGACGGCTTCGTTCACGGCGGAAAACACCGGGCCCGGCAGATTAACGCTTCCTGGCCACTTCGGATTGAGATGTCCTCCCGCGATGGAAAACGGGAGCACCGGCGCGACGAGAGCATTCCCGAGCTGCCGCGCAATCTCGACGCTCGCGCGGCGCGCGATCAGCGTGTGGCCGCCAAGGACAGCGTGCGGCCCTCGTTGCTCCGTTCCGCCGCTGTATATCAGCACGGTCGTCTTCCCGGTTTGCATGGCCGCAGCAATCTCTGGGTATGTCATCAATTCCATGTCAACTTGCTGCTGCGCGGTCGCCGGAGCGGTCAGGCCGACGGCCAGGATGGTCGCCAGAACTGTTCGTTTCACAGTTACCTACCTTTCCAGAATTTGTCCAGAACAGCCTAACGCCGCCGTGAACTGCGGCGCTTCAATTGGCCAGGCGACGTCAGCTTCAGCGCGTTGGACCGCCCGCGCGCCTGGGAGTTCATTCAAGCACTGCTGTCGCTTCAATCTCGATCAAGAACCCCGGATCTGCAAGGGAGACGATGCCGATCCACGTCGTGGCCGGCTTGGCGGGACCGCTGAAGGACTCTCGAAGGGCCTTACCCACGGCTTCCGCCTTTTCAGGGCCGTAGTCTACGACGTAGATCCGTAGGCTGACCACGTCCCTGATGGTGCCGCCGCTCGCCTCGACGACGGTCTCGACATTCCGAAACGCCGGCCTCGCTTGATCGGCCAGGTCGGTGCCGCCGACGAGCTGCTTGCTCGCATTCCATGCCGTCTGGCCCGAAAGGTACAACGTTCGTGTGCCGCTCGCCGCGACTGCTTGCGAGAACCCATGGTCTCGGCTTCGGAACAACGATGGTGGATTGATGTATTCCGTAATAAGCCGTCCAAACCGCAGACCTTCACAGACTATTGGATCGCAGGCTGACGCTCCCAGTACAGGTGCCCGCCAGCCAGCTCGCCCTTGTCGTTCAGGTTCGGCGGACCGCCAAGCCTCAGCACGTTGCCCGTGAACTGGTAGAAGCGCTTCTGCTCGCTGTAGGCGCCGGGTGTCGTCGAGCCTTGCTGGCTGTGGTAGACGAACGGCGGATTCTGGTTCTCGTAGGTCACGAACCGTCCGAAGTAGCCGTTGTAGCTCCGGAACGTCTTGAGCGCCTCGTCGAACGTCGGCTGCGCGCCCGCGTACTTCGTCCGCCCCTCCTTGTTCATGAGGTGGACCATCATGTGGCCAGACGAGGTGTAGATGATGTAGGACGTGCCGGCGCGTGTCTCGATCTTGTCTCCGTGGAAGACCTCTTTCCCGTCTTTGATCCGATAGCTGTCCGTGTAGAGGAGCCTCCAGAACCCGACGAACTTCTTCTCTTCGGCTGAGAGCGGCGCATCGAGCATCCGCT
>QHWL01000212.1:0-6778 GCA_003222555.1 Acidobacteriota bacterium
CTAATGTCGGTTGCTTTACCAACGACACGACTGTTTAGCTCGTTTCTGTTCCCGGCGGAGCCCCGCGCGTGACACGGGGTCCCATTCCCACTATTGCGCTCAGCTGTTCCGTCGTGTTCCTCACTACCGTGGGAGCGGCGCTGTTGACCCGCGCTCAATCGGCTCCTGCGCCGGCTCCCTCGCCCGGCGCGCTCGCTGACGGATCAACGCTGCTGCCCAACGGATGGCGGCTGGCGCCTGCCGGCCGTCATCTGACGGTTGGCGATTTGCCGCTCAACGTAGTCCAGTCGCCCGACAGCCGCTATCTGATCATTACCAACAACGGTCTCGCAAAGCCGTCGTTCAGCGTGGTCGACGTGGCGAGCTGGACGATCAAGAACACCACACAGCTCGAGAGTGCGTGGTACGGCTTGGCGTGGCATCCCGACGGAACGAAGCTGTACTCCGCCGGCGCCGGCCAGAACAACGTTCAGGAATTCACCTATGCTGACGGAACTCTGACACGCGCGCGCACGTTCAATCTGCCCGAGCAGGCCGGCCACACTTTCGCAGGCGGGCTCGCGGTGAGCCGCGACGGCCAGATGCTCTACGTCACCCGCGTGTTCGCGATGACGCTGTCGGCGATCGATCTGGCCAGCGGTCAGATTGTGAAAACCGTATCGCTTGCCGCCGAGCCGTACACGTGCGTGGTGTCGGCGGACGGCAAGACGCTGTACGTGTCGCTTTGGGGCGGGTCGCGCGTCCAGGTGTTTTCCGCGGCGTCGCTGACGCTCATCGACGAGCTGGCGGCGGACGAGCATCCGAACGCGATGCTCCTGTCGGCCGACGGCAGGCGATTGTTCATCGCGTGCGGCAGCGGTTCGTCGGTGTGGGTCTATGACACGTTTTCGAGAGAGGCGATCGAGCAGATCTCGATGAATCTGTTCCCGGGGGCGCCGCCAACCGCGACGCCTAATTCGCTGGCCCTGTCGCCAGACGGTTTGACGCTCATCGTCGCCAACGCCGACAACAACGCAGTCGCCTTCGTCGACGTGAGCAACGCCGGGCGCAGCTTCGTGAACGGCTTCGTGCCCACCGGCTCGTATCCGACCGGCGCGATCTTCAGCCGCGACGGCAAGCAGGTGTTCATCCTCAGCGGGAGAGGGATGACGCCGGCCGCCAATCCGGCCAACAACGGAATTGTCAATCGCCTCCTCGGCACGGTCAGCGCGGTGCCGACGCCCGACCGTACGGCGCTCGCCGAGCACACGCGCAAGGTCTACGCGCTCACGCCGTACACCGACGCCATCCGGCTCAATCCGGCGAACGCTCCAATCGGCTCGCCGATTCCGCGGACGGTCGGCGCGAGTTCGCCGATCAAGCACGTCTTCTACATCATTCGCGAAAACCGGACCTACGATCAGATTCTCGGCGACCTCGCACAAGGCAACGGCGATCAGAAGCTGGCGATCTTCGGGAAAAACATCACGCCCAACGCGCACGCCATCGCACAGAATTTCGTGCTCCTCGACAACTTCTACGTGGACGCCGACGTCAGCTACGACGGGCACGCGTTTTCGACAGCCGCCTACGCCACCGACTTCATCGAGAAGATGTGGCAGACCTACGCGGGCAACCGCGGCGTGCCGTTCATGAGTGAGGGCGGCGGTTTTCTTCGCAACCCGTTCGGCAACATCACGGCGCCTCCGCAGGGCCATCTCTGGGACAACGCGCGCCGCGCCCGCGTCACCGTCCGCAGCTACGGCGAGTACGTGTCGCATGCCTCGCGATCGGCCAACGGAGATGTCGTCGCCGTCGAAGCCGTTCCCGGATTGAAGGGCGCCGTCGCACCGGCGTTCGCGGGGTTCGATCTAGACATTACCGACCAGAAGCGGGTCGACAACTGGTTGCAGGAGTTTCAGGGCTTCGTAACCAACGGCAACCTGCCGCAGCTTTCGATTATCCGCATCGCCAACGATCACACGCAGGGGGCCAGGCCAGGCGCGCCGACGCCACGCGCCATGGTGGCCGACAACGATTTGGCCCTCGGCCGCATCGTCGAAGCGGTATCGAACAGCGTGTTCTGGAAAGACTCGGCGATTTTCGCACTCGAAGACGACGCCCAGAGCGGCCCGGATCACGTCGATTCGCACAGGTCGGTGCTGCTCGTGGCGAGCCCGTTCGTGAAGCGCGGTGTGGTCGACCACACCTTCTATACGACATCAGGCGTACTGCGGACGATCGAGCTGATTCTGGGATTGGAGCCGATGAGCCAGTACGACGCTGCGGCCACGCCCCTCTACAACTCGTTCCAAAGCACGCCGAACCTTCAGGCGTTTCGGTGCAGCGATTTGTCCGTGTCGCTCGACGAGAAGAATGCGCCGAGCTCGTTCGGCTCCGCGCAGTCGCTCGCCATGGATTTCTCTGAGGCCGATCGCACGCCTGAAACGCTCCTCAACGAGATCGTTTGGCGCTCGGTCCGAGGCGCCTCCTCGCCGATGCCTCCGGCCCGCCGAAGTATCTTCGTCCGCCCCTCGTCTACATCGCTGGCCGACGACGACGACGATCGATAAGGACGTCGGGGCGGAGCCTCTCGGGTTCGCCCAGCAGCCTTCCGCAGAATCCGGCGACTGGGTGATCTGATAATCTGATAATTGGTTTGTCCAACTCCAGTTCATATTCCAGTTACCAACTCACCAGACTACCCATTCACCAAATCACCAGATCACCCAATTACCAAGTCCTCGTCGTTCTGCTTGCCGCGCTGGCGCTCGTCGCCGGCTGCCGTCGTTTGCCCGGTCCGCCGTACGAACGGGCGTTCGTGGTCGAGGGGCGCGCACCCCGCCTGCTCGAGACGTTTCAGGAAGCCGCAGTCCCGTTGACGGTCACCAACACGGGCGAGCGCGCGTGGGACCCGGCGCGCGTGCATTTGTCCTATCACTGGCTTTGGTTCATTCCGCGAGAGCTCGTCCTCAGATCGCGGACGTTGCCCTATCACGAGGGCATTCGCACCGAGCTGGCCGGCGCGGTTCCTCCGGCCGCGCGCCTCGTCGTGCAGGGGCGCGTCCTCGCGCCGGACGTTCCGGGCCTCTACTGGCTGCAATGGGACATGGTGGAGGAGGGCGTCACCTGGTTCGTGCAGGTGTCTCCACGTCCGGCGCGACAGCTCGTGATCGTTCTACCGACGCCGGCCGATTCTTTCGCGCTGCTCCCGCTCCTGCTGGCGATTGCCGGGGTGATCCTCGTCGGCCCCGGCGGGCGCGGGCGGTCATCACCTCGGCTGGCCGCGTTCTCTCGCACCGCCGACGTCTCCTGGTGCGCGGCGTCGCTCTTCTCGAAACAGCTGATGCTCGTGCACGAAGCGCTTCTCGAGCCGACCACCGTCGCGTACTGGCTGACGATTGTCGCGGCGGTCGTCCCGCCGATCGTGTGCATGCTCGTGCTGCCGCGCCGGGTGCGCCCTTGGGTGTTGTTTGGCGTCGGCGTCTTCGGTGCGCTCGTCGTGCTGGGCGACACGGTCTACTACCGGTTTTTTGGCGACGTCTTGTCGGCGCCGGCGCTGCTTGGGGCGCATCAAGCAGGTCGCGCCTGGGGATCGATTCGCAGCCTCTTGACGCTTGGCATGCTGTGGCTCGTCGTCGATTTTCCGTTCGCGTTCTGGCTGGTCATCCGGCTCAGCCGGCTGTCGTCGTCCACGCCGGCGCCGCTTCGTCTGGCGGCTGCGGCAATGGTCGGCCTCGCGGCGCTCGCGGCCGTCGGCGTCCTGCTGTCGGCTCCACGCGTGCTCGCATCGGCGGCGCTCGGTCAGATGTTCCGCAATCGCGCGGTCGCGGAGCAGCTCGGACCGTTCGGCTATCACGCGTACGACGTGTGGAGCTACGCCCGCTCGACCTGGCTCCGGCGCGCCGCGACCGCGGCCGAGATCGACGAGGCGCGGGCGTGGCTCGCCAATCGCCGGCCCCTCCGCGCAGCCGCTGGCCCGTATTCGGGCTTCGCCCGCGGGAAGAACCTGATCGTCGTGCAGGTCGAGTCGCTGCAGGACTTCGTCGTCGATTATCGCGTCGGCGATCAGGACGTGATGCCGCACTTGCGCCGGTGGATCGCCGACAGCCTCCGCTTCACGAATGTCACCGATCAAACGAGCGAGGGGCGGACGTCGGACGCGGAGTTTGTCTCGCTGGTGTCGTTGCTGCCGCTCGATCACGGAGCGGTGGCGTTCCAGTATCCGGGCAATCACTATGTCGGTTTGCCGCGCGTGCTGGCCGAGCGTGGGTACGCGACCGTGTCCGCGGTGCCGTTCGAGCCGGGGTTCTGGAATCGCCGGGTCATGCATCCGTCGTACGGATTTCAGCAGAGCCTGTTCGAGTCCGACTTCCAGTTGACGGAGCAGATCGGATGGGGCCTCAACGATCGCGATTTTCTCCAGCAGATGGTCCCTCGCCTCGAGAAGCTTCCGCGTCCGTTCGGCGCGTGGCTCATCACGCTTTCGCTTCACCATCCCTTCGAAGATTTCCCGAACCACCACAAGGTGCTGAAGCTCGGCGCGCTCGAGGGCACGTCTTTTGGCAACTACCTGCACACGATGCGCTTTTTCGATCAGGCGCTCGACGACTTCAAGACCGCGCTCGCCCGTGACGGCCTGCTGGGCGACACGGTGCTCGCGGTCTTTGGCGATCATGATGCGGGGTTTCCCGCGAAGGCCGCGGCGGGGGCGGCGGTCCCTGAAATAAGCGGCGACATCGCGCAGGAGCTCGCGGATCGCGTTCCGTTCCTGGTCCGGCTGCCCGGGCCTTTCAGGGCAGATCTGGTGAACGGCCCGCGTTCGAGTCCGGCGGGGCAGACCGATTTTGCGCCCACACTGCTCGCGCTGCTCGGCATCGATCCGGCGCCGCTGCCTTACCTTGGCCGCAATCTGCTGGGCCACCCTGACGATCCGCCGATCGTACGTCCCTACGGCGGATGGCTCGACAGCGGGCACATGCAGCTCAGCCGGGACGTGAGCAATGGCGGTCGCGACTGCTACGCGTTTGCAAGCGCGGCGTTGACCGGCCAAGAGGCGTGTCGCGCCGCCAACGAGGTCGCGCGAAAGACGCGCGACATCTCCCGGCTCGTCATCACCGGGGATCTGCAGCAGGAGCTCCGCGACGATGGTAAGCGCGGAGCACGCTGAGCGCACAGAGAAGTTCTTGACGTTGTTGAAGGCAAGTGTTTTCGTGTCTTCGTGGTTGCATTTTCGCTCGATGTCGTGGCAGCCTACGCTACAATGCCGCCCGTCCCATGAAACAGTTCGCCGGCGCGACGCTCTCGCTCGTTATGTGTCTGACGTTCTGCTCTCGTGCGCGCGCTCAGGAGCCGCCGCCGCGTCTCGGCCCGTTCGTCGTCGATTTCCACGGCACGTTTCCAACGTTCCCGAACGACGTCGTTCCGCTGGCCAACAGCCGAGGACTCAGCCTGGCCGAACTGCCGGGCCTTGGCATCGGTGTCGACATGGGCGCGCACGTGTATCTCTTGAAATGGCGCGCGGTGACCTTCGGCCTCGGCGGCGAGGTGACCTTCGGACGGGCGCATTCGACGCCGTCGACCGCAGCCGGACAGACAACGGTCTTGCTGCCGGTCACAGAACGCTTCTTGTCCGCCGCGCCCCAGCTCTCATTCAACTTCGGCACGGGTCATGGCTGGAGTTATTTGAGTGGCGGGATCGGGAAGTCGGTCTGGTCGATCCACCCAGACGGCGAGGAGCCCGGCGAGGCCGACCTGGAGCCACTGAAGACCATCAATTACGGAGGTGGCGCACGGTGGTTCGCGAAGCAACACCTTGCGTTCAGCTTCGACATCCGCTTCTACGCGATCGATCCGGGCACTCCCCGATTCGGCTTTCCCGGAAGTCCGCGGACGACCTTGATGATCATTGGCGCCGGCATCTCTGTGAAATAGAAGGCTCACATGACGGATCGAATCGAGCAGCAGATCGAGCGCTTTGCGCCTGGGTTCAGCAATCTGATCCTCGCCCGATCCGTGCGTGGTCCGGCTGCGCTGGAGCGCGACAACCCGAATCGGGTCGGTGGCGACATCAACGGCGGCGTGCTCGATCTCTGCCAGCTGTTCACGCGGCCGACGTGGCGTGCTTACGTCACTCCACGCCGCGATCTCTTCCTGTGCGCCGCGTCGACGCCCCCGGGCGGCGGCGTTCACGGCCTCTGTGGGTTTTTCGCGGCCCGGGCGGCGCTGGCACGCGCGTATTGAAGAGGGCAGGTGGGGCGGGTATGGCGGGTAGGGCAGGTGGCGAGTGGGGCAGGTGGGGCGGGTAGGGCAGGTCGCCCGACCCACCTGCCCTACCGGGCCCACCAGACCTATCTTGTATTTACGAGCGCGCCCAAGTCGAAGAGGTCTCGCGGCTGCAGACGGGCTGCAGACGGCACGCCTGCGACTCATCGCTTCGTCAGCGTGAGGCTGCCGTTCGAGAACGGCGACGTGCAGGTGCTGGATGTGACGGCGAAGTTGCCGGACAAGGTGGACGTCGTGGCCATCGTCGCCGTCATGGTGCCGCCGAGCTGGCCGACGCACGCAGGCAGCGCCGGAATGCCGCCCGGGCCGACGGAAATCGTGTAGGGGAGTGCCGATCCAGTGAGCTTGCCGGTCAGGAACCCGTTCATGAGCACGATGCCGTTCGGTAGTAACACGAGCACCGGGCCCGAGACCGAGTTGTCGGTTTGTTGCGTGAGCGTCCAGGTCATTAGCGCCTGGGTGCCCTGCACGTTGAGATTGCCCGACCATGTGCCGGTCACGTCAATTGGAGGCG
>QHWL01000212.1:6919-11970 GCA_003222555.1 Acidobacteriota bacterium
TTCAATCTGAAATTTGCAATTTCGTGTGTTTCCTACGCCGGCGTGGCGAGGTCGGGCATGGGTCGTCCCACGAACAACCGGCGGGTCGGCTTGGCGATCCAGCGCGCCCACTGCGCCGATCGTCCGATACGGGCGCTGTCGGTCGCGATGCCCGTGTTGGCGTACATCTGGCGGTACAGCTTCGAGACGAGCACGAAGGCGAGCCGCGACTTGAGCGATTCGACGCAGCGCGAGCGTTCCCAGATGTTCGCGAGGGTGTAGAAGCGATCCCACGCGCCTTGCGTGCCGCGGCGGATGTCTTCGGCCGTCATCACCGGGTGGGGCGTGTAGACCTTCGGGCGCAGCCCGTCGGGAATGAGCCAGTGCCGGGTGAGGGGCGTCCCCGCGATTCGGGTCGTGTCCGCCTCCATCATCTTTTCCCAGGCGGCGAAATCGGTCGTGCCGGGGAACGGCGTGAGCATGACGAACTGCGCGAAGGTGACGCCGGCGCGCTGGGCGACGTCGACTGTCGCGTCGAACGTGCGGGCGTTGTCGCTCGGCAGGCCGAAGATGAACGAGCCGAGCACGTGGACGCCATGATGCTTGAACGCGCGCAGCCGATCGACGAGGTGCTCGCCGGCCGCGTTGAACGCCTTGTGAACGTCCTTGAGCCCTTCCGGCGTCACCGACTCCACGCCGACGAGCGCGCCCTTGATGCGCGCCTTCTTCATCGCGTCGAGGAATTCCGGATCCTCGGCCGCTTCCATCGTGATCTGAGTGAAGAACACCATGTCGTCGGGGAGCTCCGCGAGCCGGCGCATCAGCGCGAAGCGCTCGGCGCGAATCGCGCTGAGCGACTGGAACTGCGCCTGGTCGCTGCGCCGCGACGCCATCTGCAGATCGGTGAGCGTGACCGGATAGAAGTTGTCGTCGGCGAGCGCGATGAACCGGAACCCGCGGCGCCGCAGCTCCACGATCTCCTCGATGACGCCGTCGCTCCCGCGCTGGCGCGGCCGCTGCCCGTCGGTCTTCCACACCGAGCAGAACGAGCAATGCTTGGGGCAGCCACGTACGGTCTGTACAGAGGCCCACATGTATCGATCTGAAGGCATCAGGTCCCAGCGTGCCGGCAACAGATCTTCGGGCTCGACGCGTCCGCCCTCGTACACCCTCTGGCCGCGGCCGGCCTCGAAATCATCCAGCACTGTCGCCCAGACGAGATCGCCATCGCCCTTGACCACCGCATGCGCCCCTCCGAGTTGATGGGCCTCTTCCGGGAAGAGCGTGGCGTGAATGCCGCCGAATACGACCAGCGCGCCCGCGTCGCGGGCCAGCTTCCCGAGCTGATAGCCGCGCAACGCGTTGCCCGTATGGATGCCGATGCCCACCACATCGCCCGCGCCGATGGTCGAAGGATCCAGCTGATCGAGCGTTTCGTCGGTGATAATCGGATCGCCGAATCGTAAGGGCGTCGCTTGGGCCAGCACGTACAACCAGCGGGGCGTGATGACGCCAATGCCAAAGGACACGTCGCTCGGGTTCACTAAGTGGATTCTCATCGTGTGCGTTACCTACGGATTCCCTTGAGTGCCTGGGTACCGGCGGCCAAACAATCCGCCCACGAGGTCAGCACCGCGATGCGCGGCGAAGGTGAGTGGAGCGAATCACAGCTTAGCCTCGGGCGGCTCCGGTGTCAACTTTTGATACGTTTTGTCCTCAAATGGTGCCTACACGTGACGTAATTGATGAGGTTGATGCCGACGTGACCCATTATGCGACACCGTCGTGACAAACGCGCGGCCGCCGAGTGTGCTATCGTGAGGGCCGATCTTTTTGACTAGAGGAGGCTCAATGAGGAAAGCGCTTCAGCTGCTGCCGCTCGTGTTCATCGCATGCGGCGCGCTGGCCACGTTCGCGAGTGCGGATGAGCTGAAAGTCGGGGAAAAAGCGCCGGATTTCAAGCTGCCGGCATCCGACGGCAAAACGTACACGCTGGCCGACTTCAAGGGCAAAGAAGCCGTCGTCCTGGCCTGGTTCCCAAAAGCCTACACGCGCGGCTGCACGATCGAATGCAAGTCGCTGGCGGAACACGGGGATATGATCAAGAAATACAACGCGAAGTATTTCATGATCTCGGTCGATGCGCTCGAGGACAACAAAGGATTCGCTGAGCAGCAGCATGCCGACTTCCCGTTGTTGGCCGACACGGCCAAGAAAACGGCCGAGGCGTACGGCGTGCTTGGTCAAAATGGCCTAGCCAACCGCTGGACGTTCTATATCGGGACAGACGGCAAGATCGTCGCGATCGACAAGGAGGTCAAGCCGGCGACCTCGGCGGAAGATATGGCTGCCAAACTGCACGATCTCGGCGTTCCCCCGCGGCACTGAGTCGCGACCCTCGACACTCGACGGGCGAACGCGCGAACGACCTCGCGCTGTTCGCCCTCCTTCACTTCGTCCGCTATCCGTGAGAAGCCTTAGCGGTTCACGGCGCCGTCGCTCACTCTGAGTACGCGCGTAGCGCAGCCACGGGCGAAGTCTTCGTCGTGGGTCGCGATCACGAGCGTCCGGCCCTGCCGGACGAGAGCCTTCAACAGCTCGCCGAGCTCTCCGCGGCGCGCCGAATCGAGTGACGCCGTCGGCTCGTCCATCAGCAGCAGCCGCGGATCGACGGCGAGCGCGCGCGCGATCGCGACGCGTTGGGCTTCGCCGCCCGACAGCTCGCGCGGCAAGGCATTTGCCCGATGCTCGACGCCGAACGCGGTCAACAGTTCCCGCGCCCGGTGCTTGGCCTCCTCGAGTCCAATCCCATGCGCGTGCACTGGCGCGAGCCACACGTTCTGCAACGCCGGCAGATGTTCGAAGAGGCAATGGAACTGAAAAACCATGCCGACCTTGCGGCGCAACCGCCCGAGCGTCGTGGAACTGATCTCGGCGCCGCCCTCGAGCGCGACATCTTCCACCGTCAGCCGACCCGCCTGGAATGGGTCGAGTCCGGCGATGGCGCGGAGAATCGTGGTTTTGCCCGAGCCCGACGGTCCCATGATCGCCACGAGCTCGCCGCGGCCGGCCTCGAACGTCACCCCGGCGAGGATCTGCCGAGCGCCGCGCCGCAGGCAGACGTCTCTCAAGCCAAGGACGACGTCGTTCATGCGGTCCGCGCTTTCCATCGCTGTTCCAGCCGCCGCGCCAGGGCGGCGAGCGGCAGCGACATGGCGAGATAGAGCGCGGCGCAGAGCGAGCCAGGAATGACCCAGCTCCCGAGATTGGTCGCGAAGATCTGCGTTTGCTTCGTGAGCTCGAGGACGGTGAGCACCGACACCAGTGACGAGTCCTTCAGGAGCGCGATGAAATCGTTCGTCATGGGCGCCAGCGCCAGCCGGAATGCCTGGGGCCCGCGAATGAGCGTGAGCACCTGGCGTTCGCTGAAGCCGAGAATGCGCGCCGCTTCGAGCTGTCCGATGGACACGGCTTCGAGGGCGGATCGATAGATCTCGCTTTCGTACGCCGCGTAGTTCAGCGCGAGGCCCAGCAGGGCCGCCACGAATGCCGGCAAACGAATGGCGGCCGCGATGCCGTAGTACAGGACGAACAGCTGCAGCAGAATCGGCGTGCCGCGCATCAGCTCGACGTAGCCGGTCAGCGCCAGCCGCATCGGTCGGCGGCCGTACACACGTCCGGTCGCAATCAGCACGCCGAGCGCCACGGCCAGGCACATCGACGCGCACGACAGCACGATCGTGACGAGCGAGGCGCGGAGGAGAGTCGGGAAATATCGGCGTGCCGCCTCCCACCGTGTCATCGGGGCCACGCCGGCCGGCAGGTCGTCTGGCACGGTTTCACCGGCGAGGAGCCGGGCGTACATGGCCGGCTGATCGGCGTTCCACACGCCCCACTTGCGAAGAATGCGTTCGAGCGAGCCGTCGCGCATCGCGCCGCGCAGAATCTCGTTGCACGCGTCCCGCAGGTCGGCGTTTTGCGGCGCGAGCACTCCAACGTAGTGGCCGACCGCGACAGTCCCTGGCTGAATCTGAAAGCCCGGGATGAAATGCCGGCGGCGTTCGGCGAGGACGTTGTCCAGCACCACCGCGTCAACGCGTCCGAGCACCAGGTCGCTGAACGGGTGCACATCATCCTCGTAGGAGATCGCCTGCAGCCCGTGGTCGCGCTCGGCACTCAGCAGGATCTCGTACGCGATCGTGCCGCCGAGCGTGCCGACCTTACGGCCGCGGAGGTCCTCGAGCGTGCGAAACCGCGCAGCGTCGGCGTCTCGCACGCTCAAGACTTCGCGGAACTCGTAGTACGGAATCGTCGGTGCGAGCGTCGCGCGCCGCGCCGGGGTGTCTTCGATGCCGCTCAGCCCGATCTCCGCGTCGTCGCGGGCGACCGACTGGTCGATCGAAGTAAACGCAATCGTCACGAACCGCGGCGTTCGCCCGAGACGCCGGGCAAGCAGGTCGGCAATTTCAACGTCGAAGCCGACGACCTGGTCCGGATGTGAGGGGTCGGCCTCCACAAACGGGGCGCCGCCCTCGGGATCGCCCGCCCACCGCAATTCGCGCGGCTGGGCGGCGAGGACCACGCTCGCGGCGACCGCCGCGCCCAGCGCAAACAGGAAGGCGCGCCTCACGCGCCGATTATTACGTAGTGTCCGCCTTCAGGCTTGTGAAAACAGCTTTAAAATGAGCCGGCGAGCTCGGCCACGGTGGTAGGCCGGACCTCTTGTGGGACTATCCACCTGAAGAGCCTGTGAAAAAATACGACGTTTGAACGCAGAGCTCGCAGAGCACGCGGAAAAATCCCTAAGCATTTCTTCCCTGCGGCCTCGGCGGCCTCTGCGTTGAACGTGATTTGTTCACAGACTCTGAAGGCGGATACTACGTACTACGTGAGCAGTGGTGCGTTCGAGACCTGCAGATACGCGCACGTAGCCCGGACCTGATCAGGTCCGGCACAAGTCACAGAGGTGATGATGGTGAACGTCGCATTCCTGGGGACCGGTCTTCTTGGTTCGGGCATGACCGAAGGCATGCTCGGCCGCGGCAATACGGTAACGGTGTGGAACCGGACAG
>QHWL01000213.1 GCA_003222555.1 Acidobacteriota bacterium
CAGCACGATGTTGCCGCGCTTCTTGTTCACCTTGATGACGCGCATGCGGAGCTCCTGTCCGCGCAGCGCGTCGAGGTTCCGCACGGGGCGCACGTCGATCTGCGATCCTGGCAGGAACGCGCGCACGCCGATATCGACGGCCAGTCCGCCCTTGATGCGCTCGATGACGCGGCCGATCACCACCTTGCGCTCGGCATAGGCCTTCTCGACTTCGTCCCAGATCTTCATCTTCTCGGCTTTTTCGCGCGAGAGGACGACGTAGCCTTCGCGGTCCTCGGTGCGTTCGAGCAGCACGTCGACGATGTCGCCCTGCTGCACCGTGACTTCGCCGTTCTCGTCGAGGAACTCGCTGACGGCGATGATCCCTTCCGACTTATAGCCGACGTCCACGATCACTTCCGCGGCGGTGACTTTGAGCACCGTCCCCTTGACCACTTCACCTTCCGCGATGTTTCGGAAGCTGCTATCGTAGACGTCCAGCAGCCGGCGGTACTCTTCGGGATCGGTCTGGTCGTCGTCCTCTCTCGGCCGAGTGACGATGCCGCCGCTCACCGGATTCCCGCTCCGAGTCAGACCGGGAGTCTTCTCGTCTTCAACATTCGCCATGCGATGCGCGTCCTCCTGTGTTCGATCGATTGCCGGTTGATTGGCGAGGGCCGGCGCCCCCCGGTGTGGACGGGCCGCCACGACCCGCCGATTTCCGATAAGCAACAGAGGATACGTCACTTATCGCCAAACTGTCAAGGCTGAGAAAGGATAGCATGATGGCGAAACGCAAGGCTGGACGGCGGGCGAACGCGAGGGAAAAGCGTCCTAAAGGCCCTGCGCGACGCCGTTCGGTTAAACGCCCCAACCGAAGGGCCCGCCCACCTCGTCCTGCGGCAAGGCTCAGAACAGGTTCACCGGCCCGAAAAAAGCGGGCGCCCAAGCAAGCGGACGCCCGGAAGGCGGTTTCCAGGCGAACCAAGCCACCGACGCTCGACCGTACCCGACGGATGCTGGAGGAGCCGGTGCCAACCCCTCCATCGTCGCTCGACATGCGCCGGCAGGGATCGGCCGCGCGGACGGGACGCGCGGAGCTCGCCGAGCGGCGGCGCGAACACGGCAGCAGCATCACGCCGGCCATCACAGGGGGCGACGTCGACGCCGACTGGGAAAACGCGTACTTCAGCGGCGACGAGGCGCCCGGCGGTGACAACCCGACGCCCGATCAGGACGTGGTCGAAGACATCGGCGCCGCACTCGGCGTGAAGTACGAGGACAACGAAGAGCTCAGAGCCGCCGACAAGGTCGTCGAGCGTGACAAGCACAGGTGGGAATTGGACCCCGCCTCCTCGGAAGATTACAAGGACCGGACATGAGTCGGTACGGTTGAAGTTAAAAGTTAAAAGGCGAAACGCGCGTTCTCCGGCTAGATGCGCGCATTGATGACCGCCAGCACTTCAGCGACCACCTGATCGACCGGCTTTGACGTCGTGTCGATGCGAATCGCGTCGGCGGCGACCGCAAGTGGCGATGCGGTCCGGGTGCGGTCGATCTCATCTCGGGCCGAGAGCGCGGTTGCGACGTCGGCGATCGCGGTCGGACCACCTGAGTGCGCCGGATCGGCCGCACGGCGTCGCGCGCGTTCCTCGGCGGAGGCATCCAGATAAATCTTCACGTCGGCACGCGGAAAGACGACCGTCCCGATGTCGCGTCCTTCCATGACGATGGCGCCGCCGGCGCCGAGCTGGCGCTGACCCTCGACGAGCACTGTCCTCACCTTCGGCAGGCGGGCAACCGCGGCGGCGGCGCGATCGATCTCGGGCGTACGGATGGCGCGCGTGACGTCGGCGCCGTCGATGCTCACGTCGGCGGCCGTGACGTCGATGCGCGATCGTCGCGCAAGCGCCGCGATCGCCTCTTCATCGTCGAGCGGCACGCCGTCCCTGACGGCCTTCCAGCCAACCGCGCGATACATCGCACCGCTGTCGACATGGCGATAGCCCAGCTTCTTGGCGACGGCGCGCGCAACGGTCCCTTTACCCGCCCCTGACGGGCCGTCGATGGCGATGATTAGAGGTCTCATGAGTTCGGGTGGGTCTGGTCGGGCTGGTGGGTCGAATGAGGCACCCGGCCTATCCGGCTTGTTCCGCAGTGTAACATGCGTGCGACAGCCATTCGTTCATCACGAAGCCACGGAGCACACGGAGAATAGCGAGCGCACGGACCCAGTACGACTCTGATACCGTGTCCTCGGTTCGGGAGCGCCGTGACCTCAGTGGTAGAGCTGTTTGTCTGACGTGGAGCGTCTACAAAAGATCTTATCGCAGGCCGGCGTTGCGTCGAGGCGCGCGAGCGAGCAGCTGATGCTCGACGGTCGTGTCTCGGTGAACGGCGCCACCGTGCGCGAGCTGGGCACCAAGGCCGACGCCGCGCACGACGACATCCGTGTCGACGGTCGGCGCGTCAAAGTGGCGGAGCAGCATCGGTATCTGCTGCTGAACAAACCCCGTGGATACGTGACGACGAGATCGGACCCGCAGAAGCGGCCGACTGTCATCGACCTTCTGCGCGGCGTCCGCGAGTACGTGTACCCGGTCGGCCGGCTCGACTTCGATTCTGAAGGGCTGCTGCTGTTGACCAACGACGGCGATCTGGCGGCGCGGCTCACGCATCCGCGCCACGGCGTCGCCCGCGTGTACGAAGCGAGGGTACTCGGCGTCCCCGACGCGCACGACCTCGATCGGCTCGCTCGCGGTCTGGTCATCGACGGCCGGCGCACCGAACGGGCTGAGGTCAGAGTGCTCAGCAACAGCCTTCACCCGAGCGCGAGAGTCTACGCTCGAGCGCGAGGTCTTCCAGCCCGCGGGGGTGGGGCCCCGCGGGCCGTAAATAATGACGCGACAGCCTTGAGCCCGAGCCGGAGCGAACGCGACGGCGAGAGCGCCCGGGGGTGGGGCCCCGGGCGCCGTGAAAAAAGTCGGGCCCCGCGTACCGCAAAGATTGATGACTCGCGCGCGGCCACGAGCGCGACAGCCTTGAGCCCGAGCCGCCGCGAACGCAACGGCGACACCCTGCTCGAGATCACAGTGCGGGAGGGGCGCAACCGTCAGGTGCGCAAGATGTGTGACGCCATCGGCCATCCCGTCGCGCACTTGAAGCGCGTCGCCATCGGACCGCTCCGCGACGGCAAGTTGAAGCTCGGGCACTGGAGGGAGTTGGCGCCCGAAGAAGTCAGGCGCCTGCGCGCTGCGACTGACGCGCCGACGCGCGAAAAAGAACAGCGCTTCCACCAGGAGTAGTCGCCCGCGGCTTTGAGAAGATGGGGCGCATCGGGCTAGATTACCGGAGCGAACTGACGAGCTTAACGGCAGGCCTAAAAGATTGTGAACAAATCACGGTCAACGCAGCCAGGGACGCGACTGTTCAGAAACAAGAACGGAAATCACAAAATTGTTATTCGAGTTTCACGCAAGTTCAGCAACCGGCGCGAAATTGCATGGCGATGCGCACGGATGTCTTTTATCCTATCGCTCTGAATCGACAACCGCCGCATGAGGCGGGATGTGAGGTGGAGAATGAGGATGATCACCATCGTGTGCGCGACGCTGGCGCTTCTTGCGTGTGACGATGCAAAGAATCGCACTGTGATGCTCTCTAACACGGGACTGTTTTCGCCAACTCTCGCAGTAAGCCCGCAAATCTTCCCGCAGCGACTTCCGTTCACAACGTTGACCACGATCGGCTGTCCTCTGGCCCCGGCGTTCACGACCAGCTTCGATTTGATCTTCGCAACATCACCCGGAGTCAATGTGTTCATGGATCGTGTGACGCTGCGCCTCATCGACGGATCAAGTGTCGGTTCAAGCATCACGTTCCCGAGGCCGGCACTGAATGACATGTTCGGATCGACGCTGATTGTCAACAATCGCGCGTTCGCGTTTCGGCCCAATTTCGGATGCGGGCTGACGCTGCCCCGGTCGATTGCCGCCGACGTGTTTCTCGTTGACGGCGCCGGCGCCGCTCGCAGGATGACGGTTAGCGCGGGCTTCCAATAGCGCGGATCGGAAACCCGGCCGCGGGGGCGACACCGGGCAGCCGCCGTGCGTCCATCCGCTCGTCGTGTGGAGCCGATGCAACCACCGTTTTCTTCCCTTTGGCGGGCGCTCATTTCGCGCGCACGCCGCCGGTGGACTGCGTTTCACCGGGGTCGACTTGTCTGTTTCTCGATCGAATGACCTTGTACAAACCGATACCGACAATCACGAACGCCGCCAGGGCGGCCTCCACGCCCAAGGCGACAACGAGCTTGAGTAATCCCCTCATCTGGGTACAATCAGGCGCGTTCGAAGAGCTCCGTGGCCTTCTATTTTCACTGGCTTCATTGGATTGAACGAAGCGCCTTCAGCGTGTGGCTGCGCGAGTCGCCCTCGGCATTGGCGTTTCCGAACATTCTCTTCCTTCACACGCTCGCCATGGGGTTCGTGGCCGGCACGAATGCGGCGGTCGATTTTCGCGTCCTTGGCTTTGCGCCCGGCTTGCGCCTGGCGCCCATGGAGAAGTTCTTCCCGCTCATGTGGTCCGCGTTCTGGGTCATGGTCGTCACTGGTATGATGCTCCTGGTTGCGTATCCGACCAAAGCGTTCACAAATCCGGTCTGGTATGTCAAGTTCGTGTTCATCGCGCTTGCGCTCATGAACACGCGCTTGATCGAGGATCGGGTATTTCGCGATCCGGACGTGGATGTGCGACTCGTGCCGAGGCAGTGGAAAATTCTGGCGGGCACATCGCTCTTCTTTTGGGCTGGCGCCATCACCGCGGGCAAGCTGCTCGCGCACACCTACACAAGGCTCTTCAGTTACTGATGGAGGTGATTCGGTGCAGTCGTTTCTGAATGCCCTCCAAACCTCGCTCGAGAGCTCGCGGCTGTCCTATTTCATGATTCACTCTGATTTTGCCTGGCCGATCTGTGAGTGCCTTCACTTCCTGGGACTCACTCTCTTGATCGGTACGGTTGGGCTGTTCGATCTGCGCCTGCTGGGATTGGCCAAGGGCCTGTCGCCAAGGGCCATGCATCGTCTCATCGGGTGGGGAGTCCTTGGATTTCTGATCAACGTGATAACGGTCACGATGTTCTTCGTGGCCATCCCGTATCAGTACATCTATAACGGCGCTTTTTAGGTCAAGATGGTCTGCATCGTGCTCT
>QHWL01000214.1 GCA_003222555.1 Acidobacteriota bacterium
AGGGCGAGTGGGATCGCGACGCGATTGTGGTGTTTCTTCTCTGCGACCTCCGCGGTCTCTGCGTTTAACGTGTTTTGTTCACAAGCTCTTCAGGCGATGTTATCGCCGGAGGCCCGGTCAGGAGCGATGGACCATCAGTGTGGTTCCGAGAATCTGGCGGGTTTTGGTGAGCAGCGTATGCGCGGTAAAGGGCTTCTCGAGTAACTGTACCCCCGGCTCCAAAAGCCCGTCGATCGTGCTCAGCCGGGTTGTATAGCCCGACATGAAGAGGACGGGCAGTTGGGGCCGGTGGCGCGCCACCTTCAGGGCCAACTCATGGCCATCTATGCCCGGCAGAACGATGTCGGTCAGCAGCAAGTGGATTGTGATGTCCACATCGTCGAGGATCCTTAGGGCCCCTTCCGCCGTGGCCGCCTCGAGGACCTGATAGCCGAACCGCTCGAGCGCGATCTTCGTAAACGCCCGTACGCTGACTTCGTCTTCGACGAGCAGAATCGTCTCACGGCCTACTGGCGACATCGTAATCGTTGCCCCGGTAGCCGCCTCAGCCGCCTGCTCGGTCCTGGGCAGATAGATCGTGAACGTGCTGCCGCGTGCGGGATGGCTCTCGACCTCAATGTAGCCATTCATTTGCTTGACGATGCCGTAGACCGCGGCGAGACCGAGTCCCGTTCCCTGCCCTCGCTCCTTGGTCGTAAAGAACGGCTCGAAAATTCTTTCCCGTGTCTCAGGGGACATACCGGTACCTGTGTCGCTCACGCTCAGCGCAGCGCAGGACCCCGCGTTGGCTCCCGGATGCGCTGCAGCGTAGGCCCTGTCGAGCGTGATGTTCCGGGTCGCCAACGTCAGGACCCCGCCCTTGGGCATGGCATCGCGCGCATTCACGGACAGGTTCATCAAGACTTGCTCCAGCTGCGTGACATCGGCCGTGACGGGATCGAGGTCGTCGGCGAGCTCGGTCTTGATGGTGATCTGCTCTCCCAGCAAGCGACGCAGCATCGATTCGACCTCGCGTACGACCGTCGTGAGGTCGAGCGGCGTCACGACCAGCACTTGCTTGCGGCTGAAGGCCAGCAATTGTCGGGTCAGCGCGGCTGCTCTTTGGGCCGCACCCACGATTTCCTTGAGATCCCGGCCTATGGGCTTGTCCGGTCGAATCTGTTCTGCGAGGAGTTCGCTGAATCCCAGAATCACGGTCAGCATGTTGTTGAAGTCGTGCGCCACGCCGCCGGCGAGCATGCCGATCGCTTCCATCTTCTGCGATTGCCGAAACTGGGCCTCGAGCAGCTTCCGATCGGTGACGTCGAGGCCGACGCCGAGCGCACGAAGAGGACGGCCCGCCGGATCGTACGCGATTCGCGCGCGGTCCTGCACCCAATGCAGGCTGCCATCGGGCCAGATCGTTCGGAATTCCGTGACGAGGTCGTGGCTGCCGTTGGCGAGCGCCGCCGCGACCTCTTGGCGGAGGGCGGGGCGATCCTCGGGATGCACCAGGGCGAAGAACGCCTCGGTGGTGCCGCCAAACGAGGCGAGAGCGATGCCGAAGAGCGCCGATTTGCTCTCCGACCAGATCATACGTCCTGTATCGAGGTCCGTTTCTCCGATCCCGATGCGCGCCGCAGCCAGGGCGAACTCGGTACGAACTTCGAGACGCCTGCGCTCGGCGACCTCCTGCTCGAGCGCCGACACATGCCACTGAAGGTCGTTGTAGAGTCGCGCGCTCTCGTAGGCGACGCCGGCCTGTCCCGCAAGCGTGGCAACCATTTCTTCGTCGGTCTTGGTGAACTCGTCGGCGCCTAACTTGTGGCTGAGACTCAACCATCCATACACACAGGCGGCCGACGCGATCGGCACACCCAGGTACGAAGACGCGTCGGCTGTCGTCGTCTCGCGGTCCGGCCCTTCTGTACGCCGCCCGCTGGGGCGTCGAACCGGCGTACGCTTTTCGAGCAGCTCGGACAACATGTCGGCGCTGGGTATCCCGGGGCTGATTTCCTTCAGGCGATCGGCGTCGACACCGCTCATGAACACGGCGCCTACGCTCGTCCCGTCCTCGCTCAACAGCACGAGGGTCGCGTGGCTGGCGAGCGTGATGTCGCGCGCCGACGTACACACGTGTTGGAGCACGGCGCGCGGATCGCGCTCGTGCGCGAAACGGCGGCCGATGTCGACAAGGGCCGACAGACGGTGCTCGGCTTCGGCGAGGCGTTGCACCTTCTCGAGCAGCTTCTGATTGACCAATTGGTGGTGGTCGAGGTCGAACCGTTCGCCGTCGGGCGGGGCCACGACCACCGGGCGCTGGCACCCGAGGGCCGCGTCAACCTTGGCGAGAATGGCCGCTGACTCACTCGGCTTGGTGATGATCGCACGCACACCACAGCGCTCGGCCAGGGCGCGAGCTTCGCGCCCATGATAGTTCGCCGTATAGAAAATGACCGGCGTGTCGGCCACCTCCGGGATCGCGCGCATCTGGCAGACGAACTCGTAGCCATCCATGGTCGGCATGAGGACATCGCTGATGACCAGGTGGGGCCGTCTGCGTCGCACGAGGTCGAGCGCCTCGCCGCCGTCGGACGCCTCGAGCATCGTGTGCCCGTGATGTCCCAGCAGCGTGACAAGGAAGTTCCGATCGACCGCGCGAGCTTCGGCAATCAGGATGCTGGCCATGTTTCTTCAGTTCGCGCCCATGAGGATCACGCCGGGTGGCGCCGAGGAGCGATTCGCAGGCGTTCGAACGAACGCAGGCATAGAATTGGTGTATCGGCACGAATCGTCCCCGACCGTTCGGATCTGACGCGTTTGCGGGCCGCACGCCGAGTGAGCACGCCGTAAATCGTGCCGTTTCATGCAGCCGTGGTCACGCGGCCGAGTCTTGAGACACCTGTGAAAAACCGTAACGTACAATCAGCGGCCATTCGAGCTTCAGGCCTGCGAACGCGGCTCCGCGGGCTATACTTCGACCAAGCCTGCCAAGGGAGGTTCACGATGAGATGCCTTGAAGCTGTTCGAAGGGCCGGGTTGTCTCTAGCGCTCGTGGCCGCTACCTGGAGCCTCGAGCCGCCGATCGCGGCCCAATCGCCGGCGCCGTACTCCTTCACCGTTGATCAGATCCTCAGCGTGCCGGCCCCTGACAATCTCACTGCGTCGCCCGCAGGATCGACGATTGCCTGGACGTTCAACGAGCGTGGCGTCCGCAACATCTACGCCGCCGACGCGCCGCGTTTCGAGCCGCGGCGACTTACTTCATACCTCGAGGATGACGGGCAGGAACTGACTCATCTGTCTTTTTCGAGCAACGGCGAGATGCTCGTGTACGTGCGCGGCGGCGATCACGGGTCGAACCGCCCCGGGGACGCGCCGCCCAATCCGGCTGGCAGCCCGATTCAGCCGAAGATGCAGGTGTGGTCCGTGCCGGTTGCTGGTGGACAGCCGGCGCTGCTCGGCGATGGTGACGACCCGGTCATCGCGCCCGACAGCAATCGCGTAGCGTTCGTGCGTGACCGCCGGATCTGGATCTCGCGAATCGACGGCTCCAAGGCGGCGGAGCAGGCCTTCTACGCGCGTGGCACGAGCCAGTCGCCTACATGGTCGCCGGACGGCCGAACTCTCGCGTTCGTGTCGAACCGGGGCGATCACAGCTTCATCGGGCTGTTCACGCCGGAGCAGCCGATTCGCTACGTCGCGCCGTCAACCTCGCGCGATTCCTCGCCGACCTGGTCACCGGATGGACGGCAGATCGCATTCGTGCGCCAGCCTGGCGTCGGCGGCGCACCACGATCGCCGCTCGTTCAAGCCCCGTTGCCGTGGGCGATCCTCATTGCCCGCCCCGATGCGACGGAGCGCGATCTCCGGGCCACGCCGACCGCGATAACTGCAGTGACCAGTGGCAACGCACCTGTCGATCCCATCCTGAGGAACCCGGGAGGTCTCGGACTGTGGTGGGCGGCTGACGATCACCTGGTGTTCCTGTCGTATCGCGACGGCTGGCCGCACTTGTATTCGCTGCGCCATCCGGCGGAGGGCGGTCGGCCGACGCTGCTCACGCCGGGGTCGTTCATGGTCGAGCAGGTCAGGCTCACACCCGACCGGCGGTTCGTCATTTACAACGCCAATGCCGGCCCCGATCGCGGTGACGTCGATCGTCGCCATCTCTTCAAGGTACCCGTGAACGCGGCCACGCCGACGCCGCTCACCAGCGGAGCGGGGATCGAGTGGAGTCCCGTCGTGTTGTCCGACGGTCAGACCGTGGCGTACCTCACATCGGACGCGCAGCGGCCGCCGCTCCCCGCGGTCGTCCCGATGACGGGCGGTGCGGCGCGAGTCATCGCCGGCAATCACCTGGCGGCAGACTTTCCCTCGAGTCAACTCGTCACCCCTGAACAGGTTGTCTTCCGAGCCAGCGACGGCGTCGAAGCGCACGGGCAGTTGTTCAGACCCGCAAGGGGCGACGCGCGAAAACCCGCGGTGGTCTACGTGCACGGCGGCGGGCCACGACAGATGCTGCTCGGCTGGCATTACCGATGGGAGTACGCCAACGACTACGGCGCGAACCAGTACATCGTCAGCCGGGGCTTCATCGTGCTCTCGGTCAATTACCGGCTCAGCGTCGGGTACGGCCAGGCGTTCCAGTTTCCGGAGCGCGCGGGGGCTCGGGGCGCGTCGGAGTACCTCGATGTTCTCGCGGCCGGGCGATACTTGCAGACGCGCCCCGACGTCGACCCCAGGCGGATCGGCATCTGGGGCGCATCCTACGGCGGTTATCTCACGGCATTGGGGCTCGGACGCAATTCCGAAGTGTTCGCGGCGGGCGTCGATATGCACGGTGTCCACGACCGGTTGCAGGC
>QHWL01000215.1:0-5311 GCA_003222555.1 Acidobacteriota bacterium
TGGCGGAGGCGGCCGCGAGGCAGATGAAAGAGCTCGCCTACTTCTCCGGCTACGTCGGCGCGTCAAACATCCCGGCGATCACACTCGCCACCCGCCTGATCGAGATTGCCGACGACAACATGCAGGCGGTCTTCTTCACCACCGGGGGAGCCGAGGCGAACGAATCGGCATTCAAGACCGCGCGCTTCTACTGGAAGGCGCGAGGCCAGGCTGAGAAGGTCAAGGTCATCGCCCGCTTTCAGGGGTACCACGGCCTCACGCTTCAGGCGATGAGCGCCACCGCGATGGGTGTGGCGTATTGGAAGATGTTCGAGCCGCGTGTGCCGGGATTCGTTCACGTTCAGACGTGTTATCCGTACCGGTACCAAGGGGCCAAGCCCGGCGAGACCGTGGGCCAGGCGGCGGCGCGCGAGCTCGAGGAGACCATCCTCCGCGAAGGACCCGATACTGTCGCGGCGTTCATCGGGGAGCCGATCCACGGCGCCGGCGGCGTGTTCTATCCGACTGACGACTACTGGCCACGGGTCCGCGAGGTCTGCACGCGGTACGACGTGCTGCTCATCGCCGACGAAATCATCACCGGTTTCTGCCGCACCGGACGCTGGTTCGCGCTCGCGCACTGGCAGGTGAAGCCCGACATGCTCTCCTTCGCGAAGGGCGTCACCTCCGGCTACCTTCCGCTCGGCGGAATCATGGTGAACAAGGCGATCAAAGAGGTCATGGACGGAGTCAAGCCCGAAGACCGCTGGTTGCACGCCTCCACCTACTCGGCCCATCCGACCTGCTGCGCGGTCGCGCTGAAGAACCTCGAGATCATGCAGCGCGAGCGGCTCTGGGAGAACGCCGCGAAGATGGGTGAGCGGCTCCACACGGCCCTCGTGGCGGCCTTCGGCGACCACCCGAACGTCGGCGACATCAGGGGCGGCAAAGGCCTCATGGCCGCCGTGGAGTTCGTGCAGGATCGATCGACAAAGGAAAACTTCGCAGCCGACCAGAAGGTCGCCCCGCGCCTCCAGGCTGCGATGATGACGCGCGGCGTCGTCACGCGGACGCGTCCCACGGCTGGCCCCCATCCCGCACCCGGGGACATGGTGTTCTTTGCGCCCCCGCTCGTCGTCACCGAGGCGCACATCGACCGGTTGGTCAGCGTGGCGCGCGACGCCGTCAAGGTCGTGCTTGGTGCCTGATTGCGAGGCTGAAGAGCGGCCTGCCCTGAGCCGAGTCGAAGGGTAGCTGCGACGACAGGTGGGGCGGTCCTTTGAGGGCCGGTTTCGCTTCGAAGTATCGCTTGAACTTCAGGAACGGCTTTTCGAGCAGACTCCAGGACGACGCCGCCATTGCGTAACAGGCAGCGAGAAGGATCGGAAACGCCAGCAGCGGATGCCGATCCGCGTGAAAGGTCTTCGCCATGTCGAATGGGACCTTGTGGAGCAAGTAAAGCCCGTAGCTGATCGTCCCCGTGTACACCACGAATCGGTTGGTCACTGCGCCTTGCAACCATTCGGCTGCTGAAAACAGCGCAAGGTACACGAACGCGGCCGACGCCACCGCGCTCAACGAGAACACGATCCACCTCGCATTGACCGCCTCGGTCGCAAATGCGAGCGGCACGGCGACGAACAGAGCCATCCAAGCTGCTCGGACGAATCTGGATGGGAGGAAGGCGTCCGAGCGGACGCCGAGCGCGAGAAGGGCGCCCGCCATCAGGCCGTCCAAACGGCAGAATACGTTCGTGTAGAGATTGACGTCGTGGAAGGACAGGTACAGGCGGAGAACCGGAGAAACACATATCACCAGGATGGCAAGACGACGTAGCCGGGCAAGCGAGCAGTAACGCACGACCCAAGGCCAAATGAGATAGAACTGTTCTTCGATCGCGAGCGACCACGTGACGGCAAGCGGTCCCGCAGCGCTGGTTGGAGTCTGAAGAAGAAAATTCTGAAGGAACAACGGATACGCCCACCAGGGCGACGATTTTTCAAAAACGGTGTGCGCTTCCGATGGGCGTAGAAGAGGGACGAGCACGAACATGAAAGCGATCAGAGAGTAATACAGCGGCCAGATCCTCAGACACCGTCGAGCGTAGAAATTCTTGAAATAGCCTTCCGATTGTCTGGTGTCGACGAGAATTCCAGTGATCAGGAACCCGGACAACACAAAAAACAGATCGACCCCCATCCACCCGTTGGCGAACAGCCGCTCCAGATGAAGCGAGGGGAAAACACTGCTCTGGTTGTGCAGGATCACCAGCAGGATGGCGACGCCACGGACCGCATCGAGCTGGGGAATCTTTTTCGACACTTACTTCGCCGCGAGCTGTTCCTTCTGCGCGCGTATGTACACGAGCCAGTTGCGATAGAGGTTCTCCGCCGTCGAGCGCCAGGTGTTTGTCACCTTGCCTGCCGCCATCGCGGTCGGGAACTCGGCGAGCAGTTCCTCACGCCGGTCCAATAGTGCTCGTTCCCGCAGCGCCGTCAACGCTTCGACGGTCTCCTGGTCGAAGTAGCCCTGCGGCATGGGCGGGTACGTGTCTCTCTCCCTCCTGAGAAAACGCCCGATGTCGCGGCGATACTCGAGCAGCAGCGTCGTTGCGTCGTACTCGGGATGACCCTGAAAGAACACGAACAGGCTCTTTCTCTGTTTCACGAAGGCGTCGACCCCCGCGTCCTCCGACCGCGTCAGCACGCGATAGCCGCACGCCAGCAAGGCTTCCTCCGGTATTTCGTTCCACCGGGATTGCGGCATCTGCAGACGACTCGGAGCGGCCGCCGTCAATGGGTGGTCCGAGACGCGCACGCACTCGAACACGCCGAAGCGCTTGTCGCCGAGCGGGCGCCGTACGATGCCGTCGATGTGAAGGATGCCCGCGTGCGCGGCCAGGCACGATAAGATCGTCGAGTACGTGTGGCTCTCTGCCCATTCAAGAACCTTCGTCAGGCTTTCCCAGTACGGCTCGTCTTTGAGGTCTGCCGCCCGCGGCTCCGTTCCGGTGATGATGAGACCGTCGTGATGACTGTTCCACAGATTGCGGAGGTCCGAATAGCGGCTCACCTGGTCCCGGCCGAAATCGGTTCGGGGAACTTCCGGCAGCGTATAGAGCGTCAGCTGAACGGCGATGTCGTCTGCCGCCGCCCGAAGCAGGGCGACAAACTGGCGTTCCGTGGCGTTCAGAGCCGGGTCGGGCATGTTGTTGATGAGGCCGATGTCGAGGCACGTCGGATTGGATTCACGGAATCGGGTCGTCGCCGCGCGGCGCAATCGTTGCGCTCTTCCCAACGTACCGACAGCTGTCGATTGCGCGTGTCTGGTGATCATCGAACTGCTCCTTGCTGAACTGATTCCATCGCCTTGAGCGCCTGATCGAGGTCGCCGATGATGTCGTCGATGTGTTCGATGCCGACGCTGAGCCGGATCGTTTCCGGTTTCACGCCGGCGTTCCGTTGCTCGTCGGGTGACATCTGTCGATGCGTCGTGGACGCGGGGTGGCAGGCCAACGATTTGGCGTCGCCCAGATTGACGAGACGCTTGATCAACGTGAGCGCGTCGTAGAACTTCTTGCCGCCCTCGAGTCCTCCTTTGACTCCGAAGGTGATGAGAGAACAGGCACGACCGCCGAGATACTTTCGCGCGAGCCCGTGAAAGGGGTTCTCCGGGAGTCCGGCGTAGTTGACCCACTCCACTCGCGGATCCTTCCTCAGGAATTCCGCCACGCGTCGGCCGTTCTCCACATGGCGGTCGATCCGCAACGCGACCGTCTCGATACCTTGCAGCAGCAGAAACGCGTTGAGGGGCGACAGCACCGATCCGGTCGTCCGCTGGTACACACTGCGGCAGCGCCCGATGTACGCCGCCTCCTTGTAGTGGTCGGTGTAGATCATGTCGTGGTACGACGGGTCCGGCTGGCTGAACATCGGGAAGCGCCGCGCGTGCTCTTTCCATGGAAACCGGCCGCTGTCGACGATGGCGCCGCCGAGCGTCGTGCCGTGCCCGCCCATGAACTTCGTGAGCGAATGCACCACGACGTCGGCGCCGTAGTCGATCGGCCGTAGCAGAATCGGCGTCGCGACCGTGTTGTCGACGATCAGCGGAACGCCGTGTTTGTGGGCCACGCGAGCCAGCGCCTCGATGTCGCAGATGTTTCCCGCGGGATTGCCGACGCTTTCGCAGAAGATCGCCCGCGTCTGATCGTCTATGAGCTTCTCGATCTCGTCTGGGCCATCCGACGCGGCGAAGCGGACAATGACTCCCTGATTGGGCAGAAGGTGGGCGAACAGCGTGTGAGTGGTCCCGTAGAGTTGAGGAACTGAAACGATATTGCTGCCCAGTTCGGTCACGTTGAGCGTCGCGTAATGGACCGCCGCCTGTCCCGAGGCCACACACAACGCGTCGAGTCCTCCCTCGAGGGCGGCGACGCGCCGCTCCAGCACGGCGGTCGTCGGATTGCCGATGCGGGTGTAGCGGTATCCTTCGACTTCGAGATTGAACAGCGCAGCTCCATGGTCGGCGCTGTCGAACGCATAGGCGACCGTCTGGTAGATCGGCACCGCAACGGCCTTGGTCGTCGGATCGACCTCGTAGCCGCCGTGAATGGCAATCGTTTCGCTTTTCACGCCGTGACCTCCGACTCATGCAAGGCGAGCCTGCTCATCTCGCGCACAACCCACTCGATGTCGGACTCGTTTGTCCGGAAACTTGTGACACATGCGCGCACCACCGGCGCGTCGTCCCCCAGGCGGACTTCCGACATCCAGGCGATCTGATGCTCGTAGAGGGCGGCGAGGAATTTGCTGGCGACGAGGCCATCCCGGGTGAAGCACACGAGCGGCAGCGGCGTTCTGTTGACGATGCGCCACCCCGCGCGTTCGATCGACTCCCGCAGCACTTCACCCATGCGCGCCTGGTGCTCGATCATCTGGACGTACCCGGATTCGCCGTGCTGCGCGAGCGCAAGAAACAGCTTCAGGCCGATGAACCGGCGCGACCACTGAAGCGAGGTCGTGTAGGGATCGACGACCGGCCCGGCCGTCTTTCCGGGCATGTAGGAGGTCTGCGCCCGGAACGCCTCGCCGACAACGTCGGGATGCCGGCAGAAGAACATCCCGGCGCCCATCGGTACCGAGAACCATTTGTGCGCGTCGCACGTGATCGAGTCGGCAGCGTCGATGCCGGCGAGATGGCCGCGGAGGCGTGGGGAGATGATGGCCGCGCCGCCCCACGCCGCGTCGACGTGAAACCACAGCTCCTCCGACCGGCAGAACCGCGCCAGATCCGGCAGCGGATCGATCGCGCCGGCTGCGGTGGTTCCGGCGGT
>QHWL01000215.1:5343-7165 GCA_003222555.1 Acidobacteriota bacterium
GATCCATCTTCAGATCGCGATCGGTCGCGACCGTGCGCAGCGCCCGGCGCCCGATCCCCGTCATGTGCGCGATCTTGTTGAACGAGTCGTGGGCTTCGCGCGTCAGGTAGATCGTCGGCGACGCGGACAGACTCCGAAGCCCGCCTTCGCCGTACTCCGGGAACGCCCGAGTCAACGCGACGATCACCGCCGACAGGTTCGCCTCGGCTCCACCGGTCGTGAAACTCGCACTGGTCGTGGCCGGCAGGCCGAACTTGCCCGTCAGCCATGCAAGGGTGTGACGCTCCATCTCGTTCGCCGCCGGCGAGGTACGCCACGTCGCCAGCTGGGGGTTGTACATGGCGACCAGCGTGTCCGCGACGACCGACGCGAGGGTCACGCTCGGATTGAAGAGGCCGAAGTACCGCGGATGGGTGACCTGTACGTGCCAGCTCCGCATCATCCGTTCGACGTCGGCGGTGACGTCGTCGAGCGCCATCGGCTTCGTGAAGTCGTAGCGCAACCCGAGATGACTGCGAATCTCTTGTGGCGTCACGTCCGGCACGATGGGGCCATTCGCCATGTTCTGCTCGAGTTGTGCGAAGACGTTCTGCAGGTGCGCTATCTCCATGGCCTATGAACGGACACGACCGCTCTGGATGCGGTCGTAAAGCGATTTATCGAGCTGAACGAATGCCTGGCGTTCGCGATCGTTGAAATAGATGGCGTCGCCGATGACGGCCGGGTCGTAGCCTTCGCGCACGAGGGCGCTCTTCGTGTGCTTGAATGTAGTGGTCACCTCCAAATCGTCCCGGACGCGCAGGAATACCGGGCGCGCATAGTCGGGCAGGCGATCGACCAGGTGCGTCCGGAAAGCGGCCAGATCCAGCTCCGGGCCGGCAACGATCGTCGCCATGCCAGCCCGGCCGTCCGTGCCCGGAATGGCCACCCCGTAAACGTTGGCCTCCTTGATTCCGGGAAATCCGCAGATCGCCTCCGACACCTCGAAGGTGCCGACGTTCTCCCCCTTCCAACGGAAGGTGTCGCCAATCCGATCGACGAAATAGAAATAGCCCTGCTCGTCCTTTCGCATCAGGTCGCCCGTCCGGAACCACGCGTCTCCGGGCTCGAACACGTGGCGCAGGATCTTGGTTTCTGAGGCTTCCTCATTCGTGTAGCCCTCGAACCGGCTGCCAAGGTTCGACCGGTCCTTCAAAAGCTGACCGATGGCTTCGCCCACTTCGTTCGGCGCACAGCGAACGCAGAATCCGCGCGCATCGCGCACGGGCGCGTCGGCGTCCGGGTCGTGTTTCACGAGCGTCGCTGGAAATCGGTGCGTCAGAAACAGCGGGATCCGGCCGATGGCGCCGGGCTTGCCTTCCACATTGACCAATGAGACGTTGCCCTCGGTCGCAGCATAGAACTCAAGGATTTGCGGAATGCGAAACCGTTCCTTGAAGCTGTTCCACACGTCAGGCCTCAGCCCGTTGCCGCAGCACATCCTGATCCGGTGATCCTTCTCATGTGGGTGCGGCTCGGTGTGCAGCAAGTACCGGCACAGCTCGCCGATGTACTGGAACAGCGTGCAGTCCCAGCCGACGACGTCACTCCAGAACTGACGTGCTGAGAATGTCTCGCGGATCGCCACCGAGCCGCCGCCCACCAGTACCGCCCCGGTCGCGAGCACGCCGCCGACGCTGTGATACATCGGCAGGCAGTTGTACATTCGGTCGCTCGAGCGAACATCCATCAGCCCGGCAAACCAGTGGCTCCATTGCATCACCCGGGCATGGCTCACGTTGGCGGCCTTGGGCAGACCGGTTGTGCCGGAGGTGTAGATGTA
>QHWL01000215.1:7205-12477 GCA_003222555.1 Acidobacteriota bacterium
AGGATGCTGAGCATGCTCAGCGTGTCGCCCGGGTACCGCTCGATGTCGTCGTCGATGCGCGGGAACTGGTGGCGGCCGGCGCCGTGAACCCAGATCGTCGGGGCACCGGCGAGGTGTTGGCGCACGGCGGCTACGCGATCGACGAGCTCCACGGCCACAATCAGATGGCGGGCCGCGGCGATGTTGATGCAATGCGCGAGCGAGGGCCCGGCGAGATTCGTGTTGAGCAGCGCCACGATGCCACCGACGCGAGTGATGCCGAGCCAGATGGCCATGTACTCTGGGCGGTTCGGCATCAAGAGACAGACCGCGTCGCCCTTGGCCAGCCCCTGCTCGATCGCCCACCGGGCGTACCGAGTCGATCGTTCCGCCAGCGCACGATGCGTCAAGCACTCGCGATCCGAGAGAAGGGCCGGCGCATCCGCGAACGTCTCGGCGAGCTCCTCGATGACTGTCGGTAAAATGCGATCGGGACGTCGGGCGATCGGCGCGGTCCGCTCGAGCGCCCGCAACCACGCTTTGTCAGGCGACGGATTACTTGGGGCGGGTCGCACGCCCGTCTCGGCTTGGTGAATAGTCACGACCGCTCACGCTGTGCTGCCCGCATCCACGGTGAGCACAGTCCCTGTGATGCTCTTGGCCTTCGACCCGAGCAGAAACTCGACCGCCTCGGCGACATCGTCCACTTCGGCAAGCCGGCGGAGCGCGCTCCGGCGCGCCACCTGCTCGCGGCGCTCGTCGTCCAGGCCCTGAGTCATCTCCGTGTCCAGGAATCCGGGCGCGACGGCGTTCACATTGACGCCGAGCCGGCCGACCTCGCGCGCCAGAGACCTGGTGAACCCAATCAAGGACGCTTTCGTCGCGCTGTAAACCGAGAGGCCGCTGTACCCCGTGAAGCCGACGATCGACGCGACGTTGACGACGCGGCCGCCGCCGTCCGCCATCATGTGGCGGACCACATATTTGGTCAGGACGATTGGCGAGAGCGTGTTCACGCGAATCAGGCGCTCGATTTCCGAATTGTGCATGAGCGCCAGCGCGCCGTCCGAGCCCAGCGCGGCGTTGTTGACGAGCCCGTAGATCGGTCCGAAATCCTTCCGCAGCTTCTTGACAAAGGTCGGTATCTCTTGCACGTCTCCGAGATCGAACGGCATGAAATGGAGGGCGCCTGGATGGGATTGCCCGGCGTGTTCGATCGTGGAGGCGAGTTGATCGTTCATCTGCCGTGCCACGGCGATGGCGCAGTAACCGTCGCAGATGAGCCGGCGGACGATCCCCAGGCCGAGGCCCCGGCTTCCGCCCGTCACAATCACCTTAAGCATGACGAGCCAGCTTGCCGGCCTCGGCAATTTCGAGCGCGGGAACGAAACGAATCGTCGCTGGAATCTTGTGAGGGGCCAGGCTGTCGTGACAGATCTGAAGGATCTCGCGCGTGAAATCCGCAATCGTGCCGCTGGCGCTGGGCTCGGCCTTCAAGACGACGTCCGCGGAGACGAGCGAACCGGTAATCGGACTTCTCCTGGACCGCACCATCGACATGCGGACCGCCGGGTGCCGGTTGATGGCCGCCTCGACTTCCTCCGGGTAGACCTTCAGTCCTCCGACGTTGATGATGCCGTTCCTTCGACCGAGGAAGTAGTACCGGTCGCCGCGGCGTTCCACTATGTCGCCTGTGTCGACGAACCCCTCAGCATCGGTGAGCGTGGAGTGTTCCTCGCCGGCATAGCGGACCGCATTCCGCGCGGAACGGATCCGCAGCGAACCATCGGCGACGTTGATTTGCACGTCGCCGGGCGCGCCGACCATGCTCGCCGGAAACCCCTCGAGACCATCGTGGACTTCAAATCCGACGCCGGCTTCCGTTGAGGCGAAGGCATGGGCGATGGTGGCCTGCGGGTAGAACGATCTAAGAGCGTTTAGGATCCCCTGGTCCGCGATTTCTCCCGATAAGCGAATGTAGCTCGGCGCTATCGCACCAGCCTCCGGGCTCATGAGCGCGCGACGCCAATGCGAGGGGGTCCCCGAAACGTGCGTCGCCCCATGCGCGCCGAGTCGTACGAGATACTCTCCTAACGCCTCGCCGGCACCGGAAAGCACGAACGATCCACGGCCGAGGACGGCCCGCAAAAAGATCTGGAGTCCCCCATACCGGCGGATGTCGTAGAAGGTGCCCCATACGACGTCGGCGCCCTGGAGCTTCTGTCGTTCCGGCCCTTCCTGCCCGTCCCGCCCCTGCTGCCCGTCCCGCCTCTCCTGCCCGTCCCGCCCCTCCTGCCCACTGTTTATGGCCGCCGTCAGGCTGGCGAAGGTGTGGACGAGCATTTTCGGCGCGCCGGTCGTGCCGGAGGTGAGGAGTACCCATTCGGTTCGGCAGGACGTGACCGGCGTCTCTTCAGCCGGCGTGACGGTGCCGTTGCACAGAACCCGGAGAGGGACGCCCAATCCGTCATGGCCGCGATCGTCATCTGACACGATCGCGTCCACGCCCGCTTTCGCGACGACTGCAGGAAGATGTTCGGAGGGTAAGTCAGGCGTGCAGACGATCAGTCGCCGGGCAATTCCGTCCAGCTCGATGAGCGCCAACGCCGCGGCAAACTGATCCCGAGTGACGATCAGAACCGACCGTCCGGCGAGCTCCCCCACCCGGCCGCCGAGGCTCGTACCGCTGGAAACGTGGCCGAGACAAACCCTGGCCGTGGCACCCCAGAGGAAGCGCTCCGGGCTCGTCAGCGCGCTACCCAACCTGTCTCGAATCGACGCCATGCGATTCGGCGGCGTGTTCATAGAACCTGATGAAGTCACCCAGCGTCACCGGATACGCGACGTCGTCGGATTCGGTGAACGGATCGAATCCCAACGTTTCTTCGAGTCGAGCCACGAGAATCGCGATGGCGAGCGAGTCGAGCCCCGAATCGAGCAGGACCAAGTCATCGGCCAGAGGAGGCAGACTCTTCTTGTTGTCGTCTGCGATCTGTTGAATCTCGGAAATCACGGTGGCCTTGACTGACATGGCTCCCTCGCCTTGCGCTACAATTCAGCTCACTTTTGAGGAGCTTCGATGACGGTCCCTGTAGCGACACGGATACGCGATTGGGTGCGTGAACTCGTGGTCGGGCTCCGCCGGCAATACCTGATTCGCGTGTGGAAGATGGATCTCGGCGAAGGAACCTCGATTTCCATGAGCGCGAAGCTCGACAAGACGAACCCTCGCGGCATTCATATCGGCAAGTACTCCACCGTCACATTCGGCGCCGCCATCCTGACGCACGACTACGTCAACCGGCGCAATCGTGACGTGTTCATCGGCGACAACTGCTTCATCGGCGCGTATTCGATCATCTTGCCCGGCGTCACTATCGGGGACAGCTGCATCGTGGCAGCCGCCAGCGTAGTCGCCCGGGATGTGCCCGCCGGATCGTTGGTCGCGGGCAACCCCGCGCGGGTTGTCGAACACCACGTCCAGACGACTCATTACGGCGTCCGCATCTCACCTGCGGTCNNNNTCTAATTGCCCGTGGCGATGTTCTGAATCAGCGTCCGAAGGAGCTCGACGCCCTCGAACATCTCCTTCTCAGGCATCGGCTGGTTCAGCGTCATCTCCGCTTCGAGCGCGCGGAAGAGTTCCTGGGTGTGGGTGACGTCGCACACGCCATGGACGTCCGTGTATTCCATCTCGGACGAGCCCTGGCGCTGGGCAAGCTCGGCAAGATAGGGCATGAACCGCTGAATGAAGCCCTCGAAGAAGGCCATGGTCACTACCGTCGGCACCGCCGATAGTCGTCCGATGAACAGGCGGACGTTCATCAAGTTGCGATAGACAGCCTGCGCATCCGCATCGGTCGGCGCGGCGTGGGCCGCAAGGGCGAACCGTCGCATCATCCCGGGATGACAGTCGCGCACTTCTTCGCGCAAGTTGTCCATGATCTTGGCGCGGGCCTCGTCCGACCCAACTGAGATGTAGGCGCCGGTCATCCAGTAAATGAAATTTCCCTCGAGCACCGCCGTATAGCGCGCGAGAATTCCCCGGCGCTCCTCGGCGGACAGCTGTCCGGGATCGGGTAGCGACGCGAGAAGATCTTCGATCGCTCGGTCTATGTGCGCCTGGATTGAGGCGGTCTTCGATTCGTTGGACGTCACAAGGCCGGCAGCTGCAGGTGTCATCGTTGCTCCTTTGGCGGTAGCTTCTGTTCAGCTCGAGACGTCCGCGAACAGGGGACGCACAGTTGAGAATGAATATAGGACGGCAGCGGCGGCGTGAAAATCACTCGGAGGTGACCACTGAGCGCAGCACCTCCGGATGATGGGCTAAGGCCGCTACGCTGTTGAGCCCATTGTGGTTGATGCCCATTCCCAGCCGGAGGATTCAGACATCTGTCTTCCCAGGACCGGGATTTAGCCGACGTTGTCGGAGATCGGAGATTTTCGAGCGGCTTAGAAAGGTGTCCAGATCTTGAACCGAAGGGGCCCGATGCTCTAAATCAGCAGATTCTTTAGGAAAAGTGGCGCGCCCGGCCGGAATTGAACCGGCGGCCCCCGCTCAGGAGGCCGCGGAATGAGGCAACCCGCCACTACCCCGAGCCGCTGCCGTTTGTCAGCCAAACTGCGGGGGTATGCGGGCGCCGAGTGAGCGCAGTCTCGCCCACTGCTGAGGTCCCCATCGGCCGACAGAAACCAACAGGCAAAGGAGATCACGATGTTCAACGATCCACGCCTTCGGGGCTCGGAAACCTGCACTCTTTCGACCGTCAGCGCGTTTCGGTTTGTCTCGGCACGCGAAGCGGCTTCGCTCGCCGGTGGCGCGGCCTTGACCCGCCCGTCACATCGTGATCATCTTTTTTGAAAATCGTGTTTTTTGAAGATCGTGCTTCGCGTCCGTGCTAAGATGACGCTTCCTTTTCTCCGCCTGCCCTTTTAGAGCCATCGCAGCAGCTCATCGGACAAGCCCTGAATCGGACGGTTGTTGTCCGCCGTCTCCGAGAGGCTGTCCATGAGTCCAGCGGCGAAGGTTCCCCACGAACACGAAGGGGCATTCGCATCTTGGTTGCGGATGCCGATGGCGATACGCGGTCAGTTACCGAGAATCGCTGAGACCTAGCGCATGTGACGTCGTTGACGCTGCTGATGGTCGAGCGAATGTGTCTGTGCGTGGCTCACGACCGATGAAAGCTACGACTTCGTGCCACTCGGAGGGTCATCATGAGAACCGTTCAAGACGTGCTCAACCGCCTCCGTGCCGAATATCTGGAAATGCCAGGTTTACGTCTGAAACCCG
>QHWL01000151.1 GCA_003222555.1 Acidobacteriota bacterium
CCTGCAGCGCCGATTGCGATGCGAGGAGCACGCACGCACCAGGCTCGACGCGTACCGACTGCTGCAAGTCATCGCCCGCGAACACGCCGGGCCCCGAGCAGACGATGATCAGGTACGCGGCGGAGCCGATCTGAAAGCACTGCCCGATCCGAAATGGCGGTTCGGCGTACGCGTGTGCGATCACAGTGTGGCCGCGCCGATAGGCGAAGACGAGCTCGAGCCTCGCGCGACGACCGACAGCCCGCACGTCCCGCCGGTCGTCGACGATGTGCGGAGATCGCGTCCCCCGCTCCTCGCCGGCCGTAACGGCACGAGGTGCGCGGCCGCTTTCGATCACGGCTCGTAGAGCAGATCGTGTCGAATCCACGTCACCACCTCCTCCAGGCCGGCACCGGTCTTCAGGTTCGTGAACACCAACGATCGCTCGCCTCGCATCATCTTCGCATCACGCGCCATCACGTCGAGATCGGCGCCGACGTGCGGCGCGAGATCGACCTTATTGATGACGAGCAGATCCGAGCGCGTGACGCCCGGGCCGCCCTTTCGTGGAATCTTGTCGCCGCCCGACACGTCGATCACATAGATTGACGCGTCCACGAGCTCGGGGCTGAAGCCCGCCGCCAGGTTGTCGCCGCCGCTCTCGAGAAACACGACGTCGAGATCGGGGAACCGGCCGGTCAACTCATCGAGCGCGTCGAAGTTCATCGACGCATCCTCGCGAATCGCCGTGTGCGGGCATCCTCCCGTCTGCACGCCGATGATCCGGTCGGCCGATAACGCCTCGCTTCGGACCAGGAATTCCATGTCCTCGCGCGTAAAGATGTCGTTGGTAATCACGCCGAGACGATACTCAGCGCGCATTCGCTTGCATAGCGCGTCCACCAACGCTGTCTTGCCGGAGCCGACCGGCCCGCCGATCCCGATCCGAACGGGCGTGCTGCGGGGATTGGTCACGACCGGAACAACCGCGAGTGGACGTACTGATGGGTCATCTGGGCGATGTCGAGCGCGGGCATGAACGATTCCGGCTCAGCTTTCCGGAACATCATCGCGTCCACTGTCGCGGGCACGCGCGCGAGCACGCGGCTGAGCAACAGGTGCGCCTCGTTCTGACCGATTGCGATCAGCCGCATGGCCGACGAAATGGTGGCCGCCAGCCGGGTGTACGCGAAGCCTTCCACGGCCTGCCGCTGCTCGATGCCCGCGCACGCGCACGCGCCGGCAAACGCCACCGGCAGCGTCGGCCCGAGCGTGCGCAGCGAGACGAGCGCCAGCGCGTGTTGCAGCCGTGCGTGGGGATGGAGCGTCTGCCAGGTATTCAGAAGACGGAGCCCCATCGATCGGCTCGCCATCCGCGTCGTCGACGAGGGGCGCATCGCCGTCAGCTCTTCGTCGAGCGCGATGAGCGAGTCCCACTCCTGCTCATGAAACGCCGACCACGCGATGACGACTGCGGGACCGTCGCACCGCCCAATCGCCTCCTCGAGGCAGACGTCGAGCCAGCGCTGCAGATCGCCGGCTCCGCGGACGAGCCCTGCGCTGGCGGCAGATTCCAGTCCGTCGGAATGAGCGAACGCGCCGACGGGGAACAGCGAATCGCACAAGTGCAGCAGCGCGAGCAGTGGAGCGCTCATCTCAGTGATGATGATGCGCGGCCACGGCACTTACAGGCGTGAACGCGACATTCGCCCGCACGAAGGGGATGCGGTAACGCTGGAGCAGCGATTCGACTCCGGGCACATCCGGACACACGAGCGTGCGGTCTGTAATCATCAGCGGCTGATGGCCGTTGCCGAGGTGATACGCAAACAGTCCCCAGTCGGACGAGGTCTGCGGCTCGATGACGAAGACGGGTTCGGGCCGCTCCACGATGTCAACGACCAGGCGCGGCGGGTCGAGCACCAGACAATGGCCGGCCCGCAGGAGCATCCCACGCGACAGCGAGGTCCCGAACTCGACGCCCCCGTCAGACCGTCGCCGCCCGTGGGACTTCTGGCGCTCCTCCCACCCGAGCGTGATGGTGTCTCGCGCGTAGCCTGCGCACGACTCCGGCAGTTCTGATTCGCGATAGATCCGATCGGCAACCGGCAACGTCTTGAACACGCCCGTCTCACCTTTGACCGCAGAGCTCGCAGAGCTCACGGAAAAATGCAACCACGAAGACACGAAAATTGCCTTCTCAACAACATCAAGAACGTCTCTGCGGGTCTCCGCGGTCTCTGCGTTGAACGTGATTTCTTCACAATCTGAAGGCGAAGACTACGGCGATCAAAACAAAAAATAGCGCTGCGCCAGCGGAAGCACATCAACCGCGTCGCAGCGGAGCAGCTCGCCGTCGGCCCTCACCTCGTAGGTGTCCGGGTTGACGTCGATTTTCGGCAGCGCGTCGTTGAGCACCAGATCTTGTTTGCGGAGCGTTCGACATCCTCGAACCGCAGCGCCCGGCCGTTGCAGCCCGGCCAGCGCACCCGATTCGAGCCCTGCCTGACTGACAAAATGGAAGCTGCACGCGTGCAGCGCCGCGCCGTAGCCGCCGAACATGTTGCGCGCGATGACCGGCTGCGGAGTCGGAATCGACGCGTTGCCGTCGCCCATCATCGCGCCTGCAATGAATCCACCCTTGATGACGAGCTCGGGCTTGGCGCCAAAAAACGCAGGCTTCCACAGGACGAGGTCCGCGAGCTTTCCGACTTCGATCGAACCCACATGAGCGGCGATACCGTGCGCAATCGCCGGGTTGATCGTGTACTTGGCGACATAGCGCCTCACACGGAGGTTGTCGCTGTCCGCGGACTCGCCCGGCAGTCGTCCTCGCTGGCGCTTCATCTTGTCGGCGGTCTGCCAGGTGCGGCAGATGACTTCGCCGATTCGCCCCATGGCCTGCGAATCGGACGACATCATGCTGAGCGCCCCGATGTCGTGGAGGATGTCCTCGGCCGCAATCGTCTCCGGGCGAATGCGCGAGTCGGCGAATGCGACGTCTTCCGGCACCTTGGGCGACAGATGATGGCAGACCATCAGCATGTCGAGATGCTCGTCCAGCGTGTTGCGCGTGAACGGCATCGTCGGGTTGGTCGACGAAGGCAGCACGTTCGGTTCGCCACACAGCCGGATGATGTCGGGCGCGTGCCCGCCGCCCGCTCCTTCCGTGTGGTAGGTGTGGATGGTGCGGCCGCCAATCGCCTTGATGGTGTCTTCGACGAAGCCGGTTTCGTTCAAGGTGTCGGTGTGAATGGCCACCTGGACGTCGAACTCGTCGGCCACCGACAGACACTGATCGATCGCAGCGGGCGTCGAGCCCCAGTCCTCGTGCAGCTTCAGGCCCAGCGCGCCGGCCCGGATCTGTTCGCGCAGCGCCTCAGCCTGGGAGCCGTTCCCTTTTCCGAGAAACCCGAAATTCAACGGGAACGCCTCCGCCGCCTCGTACATCCGTCGAATGTGCCAGGGGCCGGGCGTGCACGTCGTCGCTTTCGTGCCGGTCGCCGGCCCTGTTCCGCCGCCGATCAGCGTCGTGATGCCGGAATGGAATGCGTCGGGAATCTGCGTGGGCGAGATGAAATGGACGTGCGAGTCGATCGCGCCGCTGGTGAGAATGTGACCCTCGCCGGCGACAATTTCGGTCGATGCACCGATCTCGAGGCCCTCGGTTACGCCGTCCATGACGCCAGGATTGCCGGATTTGCCGATTGCGCTGATGCAGCCGTCGCGGACGCCCACATCCGCCTTGTAGATGCCGGTGCTGTCCACGATCACGACCGACGTAATCACGAGATCGGGCGATCCGCCGTGTCGGCTGACGCCCGGCGACTGTCCCATGCCGTCGCGGATGACCTTGCCGCCGCCGAACTTGGCTTCCTCGCCGTACACCGTCCAGTCGCGATCGATGCGAATGACGAGCTCGGTGTCCGCTAGACGGATGCGGTCGCCGGTCGTGGGCCCGTAATGGTCCGCATATGTCCGTCGAGCGATCTTCATTTTGGGGTCCGCGTAAACGCGCGGCTGCGTTCGAGCGCCTGCCGCCTCACCTCGGGGTCGTCTAGAGCGCCCTCCACGAGTCGATTGAGGCCAACCACCTCACGGCGGCCGCCGATCGCCACCAGCTCGACTTCGCGCGTGTCGCCCGGCTCGAACCTCACCGCGGTCCCCGCGGCGATATTGAGCCGCATGCCGTAGCCTGCCTCACGATCGAAGTCGAGGAAGCGGTTCACTTCGAAGAAGTGGCAATGGGAGCCGACCTGCACCGGCCGATCGCCCCGATTCGTCACATCGAGGCGGCGCGTCGGTCTCCCGGCATTGATTTCGAGGGGCTCGGTCGAGAGGAAGTATTCGCCTGGAATCATGCGTCACCGGATCGGGTTGTGAATCGTCACGAGCTTCGTGCCGTCGGGGAACGTGCCTTCGACCTGGATCTCGCCGACCATTTCCGGCACGCCTTCCATCACGGCATCGGCGCGCAGAATGGTCGGACCGATGCTCATGATCTCGGCGACCGAGTTGCCATCGCGGATCAATTCGAGAATTTCGGAGGTGATGAGCGCGACAGCCTCGGGGTGATTGAGCTTCACGCCACGGTCGCGGCGTTTTCGTGCGAGCTCGCCGGCGGCGAAAATCAGCAGCTTGTCGACTTCACGTGGAGTAAGATGCACGGGGCCGCGCCAGAATTGCGTGGCATCATAGCACTGTAAGGGCGGGTCTTCCGGATCCGCCGTTCATACCGATCCTGGGGACCTGGCCTACGAGAATGTCGTGTCGCCCGGCCCACGCGAGACGCCATTTCGCGCGGCACTCCCTTAAGAGGTTGTGAACAGACCGCGTTCAACGCAGAGACCGCCGAGGCCGCAGAGTCATTCCTCTCCTGCCCACCTGCCCCATCTGCGCCACCTGCCCCATCTGCCCCACCTGCGCCACCTGCCCCACCCCACCTCTCAGGTTCTGATCGGCGATCGGGCGATCCTCCGGGCGTTGCGTTTCAGACGTCTGAATCCGATGAACAGACCGATGGCGCTCGACAACCCGCCACCGAGGCTGAGCGCGATCATGCCGATGTCCCAAAGCGGCCGATTGTAGTACCAGAACGAGAAGTCGAGAGTGTGCAGGCCAAAGAACACCCAGCGATTCAGCCGGGCTCGCCAG